>NZ_JASCOP010000179.1:0-6230 GCF_029959395.1 Stenotrophomonas sp. PS02300 | reverse complement strand
CCGCGGCCCGAGGCCGCGGCCGCGCGGGGGCGGGCGCTGGACGCGGCCGCCTTCACCGCCGAGCTGACCCGCGCCTGCGGCGCCCGGCTGGGCGCGATGACGCTGGCGTCGCGGCGCGCCGCGTTCCCGCTGCGCCGCCAGCTGGCCAACGCCTACGTGGCCGGCCGCGTGCTGGCGCTGGGCGATGCAGCGCATGTGGTGCATCCGCTGGCCGGGCAGGGGGTGAACCTGGGCCTGCGCGACGTGGGGGCACTGCATGCCACGGTGCTGCGTGCCCAGCAGCGCCGCCAGGACTGGGCTTCGCCCGACCGACTGCAGCGCTGGGCCCGCGAACGACGCAGCGAGAACACGGTGTCGGCCTACGGCTTTGACGCAATCAACACCATTTTTTCCAACGACGAGATGCATCTGACCCTGGCGCGTGGCTGCGCGCTGGGCAGCGTGGGCCGGCTGCCGCCACTGGTGTCGGCACTGTGGAAGCGCGCGGCGGGGTTGTAGGTCCCAGGGGATCGAAATCTGGAAGCGGGCCGGGCTGCCACTGCGCAGACTGCGGCGCGGCTGGCGCTGTCCGGCCTCGATAGCGCGTCGCGCTTCCCATCTTCCGGAACTCCCCATGGCACTTTCGCCCCTTGATCGTCCCCAGCAGCCCTCGTCGGCGAACCGCATGTTCGGCCGCGCTTCGCGAGGTGTCTCCGGCGGGCTCGGATTGCAGCTCACCACCGTACACAACCGCGGTGCGGCGTCGAAGCCGCTGCGCGACGCCACCGACGAGGCCAGGGGGGCGAAGTCCGTGGTGCCGCGCGCCGTCGCCGGGGGTGTCCACAAGATGCCAGCCGTCCAGCAGGACGACGTCGATCGCGACAGTTGCCAGTACTTCGTGAAGCTGTTGTTGTCCCACAAGCAGGGCATCCCGGTCGAACAGTGCCTCGAGTCGAACCGGCGTCGCCAGTGCTGATGCGTGCGGCGGCAAGGCCCCCGCGTTGGCGCGACGAGCCCGGGATGATTGATTCTTGAAAGTGGGTGGCCCCTGCGTTTCAGCAGACTGAACGGGTCTGGAGGCGTCCCACCGTAACGGGTGCGGCCGCGTCGCTCCCTTTCCCGAGGAAGAATCATGAGCATTGCCAAGGTTCTCAACCAGCTTTTCCGGCCGGCGTCGTTCAACGCTGAAAAGACCGTGCGCGCGATCGTTGCCCATCCCGAGGCGGCCGCGGAGGATTTCAATGGGCTGATCACGCACATCAACAACAGGTGCCACCCGTACGGCATCGGCTGCCGGGGCGAGGAGGGCCGGTGGGCGCAGGCGAACCTGGACAAGTTCGCCCGCTCCAAGGGCGCCGCCGCGCCGACCGAGGTCCAGGCCAAGCTCCTGCTGAACAGCCTCAAATCCCTGCAGCGCGACCTAGAGAGCCAGCGTCGCCCCGCGCAGTTGGCTGCCGGGGCGCACCCCAGCTGGAACAATGACCGTCTGAATGAATTGAACAAGGCGCTGAAACTGACTCACAGCCTGCAGCACTTCCGGGGCCCCGCCAGGGGCTGAGATTTCTTCAGCGCCCGGTCCAGGCCAGCACCGTGATCTCCTCACGGTCGTGGTAGAGCTGCTTGGCGCGCACGGTGAGCGGTCGCCCGGCCTGCGCTTCGAACAGCTCCAGGCACAGCCGGGTTTCGTCCCAGCGCTTCTTCATCGGCAGCTTGAGGTTGAAGATCGCGTGCCGGCACCAGCCCTCGCGGAACCAGGTCGCCATGCGTTCGGCCACGCGGCGCGGCTGCTCGACCATGTCGCAGACCATCCAGTCCAGCGGCGCCTCGGGCTGCCAGTGGAAGCCATCGGCGCGCAGGTGTTCGACCAGGCCGGTTTCCAGCACGTGCTCGCGCAGCGGGCCGTTGTCCACGCTGATCACGTGCATGTGCTGGCGGGTGAGCACCCAGGTCCAGCCACCGGGGGCGGCGCCCAGGTCAGCCGAGCGCATGCCGGGCTTGACCAGCTGCTCGCGCTCTTCCGGGCTCATCAGGGTCAGCAGTGCTTCGTCCAGCTTGAGGGCCGAGCGCGACGGGGCGTCGGGCAGCAGCTTCAGGCGTGGAATGCCCAGCGCCCACGGTGCGCTGTCGCGGGTATCGGCCACGCAGACGAACGCATGGCGACCGTCGACGAACACGATGTGCACGCGCGGCAGGCTGCTGTTGGGCTTGTCGGTGAGCAGGCCGGCCTTGCGCAGCGCCGGGCGCAGTGCATTGCCGAAGGCGCGGGCCAGGCCCGCCAGCGGCTTGCCCTCATCCGAATCGGGATGCTCCACCCACATGTCGCCGAAGCGCTGCTGGCCTTCCAGCGCGGCCAGGATCGGGGTGATGCGGTCGGTCGGGTCCAGCTCGCGCAGTTCGGCCAGCACCACCAGCTTCTGGCGGGCGAAGATCAGCGAACGCCAGGGCAGCGCCTTGGATAGCGCGGCGCCCTCGTCGGTGGCAAACAGCACGTAGCCATCGTTGCGCTGGGTGCGGGCGTAACCGGCAATGTTGGCGTAGGCGGCACGCTCGGCCAGCTCACCGGCCAGTTCGGGCTCGAAGCCCTGCCGGCACAGGCACAGCAGGCCACTCATCGACGCACGCCCATGGCGTGGGAATCAGTAATGCGCACCGTTGATCTCCCCGTACTGGCGCAGCACTGCGCGCGCTGCATCGCGTTCGATGCCGCGCACGACCTCGATGCCGCGCTTGTTGAGTTCGCCGATCCAGTCGGCCGGCAGCGGACCTTCATCGAACGGGGTCAGTTCTTCCACATCCTGCGCGCTGGCGCCGATCAGCAGCCGGTCGATGCCGGCCCAGATGGTGGCGCCGTAGCACTGGCAGCACGGCTGCGAGGAGGTGGCCAGGGTGATCGGCGACAGCACGTCGTTCAGGCGCGGGCTCTGCAGGCGCTGCTGGGCCAGCATGTAGGCCATGTTCTCGGCATGCGCCAGCGAGGTGCTGTGCGGCACCACGCGGTTGACGCCGGCCGCGATGACGCGGTCGTCCGGACCAAACACCACGGCGCCGAACGGGCCGCCGGTTTCCGCCTCGACGTTCAGCCGCGACAGTTCGATCGCCAGGGCGACCTTGGCGGCATCACCGGGATACGCACGGGCCAGGTCGATCTGGTCGTGGATCCAGGCGGGCAGGGTGAGGTGGACTTGCGCGTACAGCATGGGACAGGCCTTTCGAATGCGGTGGGGCTTACGCCGACCAGGTGTCGCGCAGGGTGACGCTGCGGTTGAACACGGGGGCGGCGGCGGTGTGGTCGCGGCGGTCGGCGACGAAATAGCCGGTGCGCTCGAACTGGAACGACTGTTCGGGCGCGGCGGTGGCCGCGGCCGGTTCGACGTAGCCGGTGACGGTGCGGCGCGACTCGGGGTTGAGGTAATCGCGGTAGGTCTTGCCTTCGGACTCATCGTCCGGGTTGGGCACCGAGAACAGGCGGTCGTACAGGCGGATTTCGGCCGGCACGGCGTGCACGGCGCTGACCCAGTGGATGGTGCCCTTGACCTTGCGGTTGGCGCCTTCCATGCCGGGACGTGATTCGGGATCCAGCCAGCCGCGCAGCTCGGTGATGGTGCCGTCGGCATCCTTGATCACTTCGTCGCAGCGGATGATGCCGGCGCCGCGCAGGCGCACTTCGCCACCGGGCACCAGGCGCTTCCAGCCCTTGGGCGGCACTTCGGCGAAGTCTTCGCGCTCGATCCACAGTTCGCGGGCGAACGGCACCTCGCGGGTTCCGAACGCTTCGTCCTTGGGGTGGTTGGAGAAGGTCAGCGTTTCGGCATGGCCCTCGGGCAGGTTGGCCAGCACCAGCTTGACCGGATCGACCACGGCCATGCGGCGCGCGGCGGCACTGTCGAGGTCTTCGCGCAGCGCGCCTTCAAGCACGCTGAAATCGATCATCGAGTTCTGCTTGCTGATGCCCACGCGTTCGGCGAACAGGCGCATCGCCGCCGGGGTGTAGCCACGACGACGCAGGCCCTGCAGGGTCGGCATGCGCGGGTCTTCCCAGCCATCGACCAGCTGTTCGGTGACCAGCGCCATCAGCTTGCGCTTGCTCATCACGGTGTAGTTGATGTTCAAACGCGAGAATTCGATCTGGCGCGGCTTGGCGGCTTCGCGCGGCAGGCCGCGTTCGACCAGCGGCGCGGTCAGCGCATCGTCATGGGCGAAGTCGACGTTGTCCACGCACCAGTCGTACAGGGGGCGGTGGTCTTCGAATTCCAGGGTGCACAGCGAGTGGGTGATGCCTTCGATGGAATCGCCCAGGGCATGGGCGAAGTCGTACATCGGGTAGATCGGCCAGGCGTTGCCGGTGTTCTGGTGTTCGACATGCTTGATACGGTACAGGGCCGGATCGCGCAGGTTGATGTTGCCGCTGGCCATGTCGATCTTGGCGCGCACGGTGCGCGCGCCGTCCGGGAACTCACCGGCGCGCATGCGGCGGAACAGGTCCAGGTTTTCGTCCACGCTGCGGTCGCGCCAGGGCGAGGGGCGGCCGGGTTCGGTCAGGGTGCCGCGGTAGGCGCGCACTTCCTCGGCCGACAGGTCGCAGACATAGGCCTTGCCATCGCGGATCAGCTTTTCGGCGGCCAGGTAGTAGGCGTCGAAGTAATCGGAGGCATGCCGCAGTTCGTTCCAGGTGAAGCCCAGCCAGCGCACGTCATCCTGGATGGCGGCCACGTACTCGGGGTCTTCCTTGGCCGGGTTGGTATCGTCGAAGCGCAGGTTGCACACGCCGGCGAACTCACCGGCGATGCCGAAGTTCAGGCAGATCGACTTGGCATGGCCGATATGCAGGTAGCCGTTGGGCTCGGGCGGGAAGCGCGTCTTGATCGCGGCATGCTTGCCGGCGGCCAGGTCCTCGCGGACGATCTGACGGATGAAATCCCGCTTTTCGTGGGTTTCCGGAAGGGCGTCGGTGGGGGCGGCAGTAGGCTCGGACATGATGCGCAGGCAGAAGGCAGAAAGATCGCCAGTCTAACGCGTCCCTCCGGGGCGCGTTAGACGGTAGGTGCCGACCGTTGGTCGGCACTCATTCGAGCGCCAGCGTATGCTGCCCCCAGAACCCCCGGGAGGCGCCTCATGCACGTGATCTACCAGGCCGACAACCTGTTCGACGCCCATCTGGTCAAGCACGCGCTGGAGGCGGCGGGCATCCCGGCCTTCGTGTTCGGCGAGTCGCTGCTGGGCGGCATGGGCGAGCTGCCGCTGTTCGGGGTGCTGCGGGTGTGCGTTCCGGACCTGGCCAGGCCCGAGGCGGAGCAGATCGTGGCGGGGCTGGACTTGGGCGGGCCGGAGGATGACCCCATATGGGACGGTGACGAAAGCGCCGGCCCGTTGCCGGCCTAGGAGAGCGCCATGTTGGGGATTGCCAAGGGCCTGTTGGGTATCGGGGCGTTCAAGCAGCGCCTGCCGCGCCCGGAAGAGGCGCTGCCCGGCCGCGAGCACGCGTTGCCGCTGCACAACCAGCACTACGTGAACAGCCACCCGCTGAAGGACGGCTTTGCCGGGCTGGAGCGGATCCGCTTCGCGATGGGCTGCTTCTGGGGCGCCGAGCGCAAGTTCTGGACCCTGCCGGGGGTGTATTCGACCTCGGTGGGCTATGCGGGCGGGGTGACCCCGAACCCGACCTATGAAGAGGTCTGTTCAGGCCTGACCGGGCACACCGAGATCGTGGAGGTGGTGTTCGACCCGGCCATCATCAGCCTGGGCGAGCTGCTGCAGGTGTTCTGGGAGAACCACGACCCGACCCAGGGCATGCGCCAGGGCAACGACACCGGCACCCAGTACCGTTCGGCGGTCCACGCCACGTCCCAAGCGCAGTTCGATGCGGCTCTGGCCAGCCGTGATGCCTACCAGCAGCGGCTGACCGAGGCTGGGCTGGGGGCCATCACTACCGAGATCGAGTTCCCGGCGCCGACGTATTACTACGCTGAGGATTACCACCAGCAGTACCTGGCCAAGAACCCGAATGGCTATTGCGGGATTGGTGGTACCGGGGTGAGTTGCCCGATCGGGGTTGGGGCTTGAGAGCCTGCGATTGCGTTTGATGCTGGGGCTGCCGGGCGTTTGCCCGGCAGCTTCATGCGTTTTGGCGAACAGCCGCTGGGCCTGCGCATGGCCTGAGCTGGGCCGGCGGGTGCGGGTTTGCGGGACACGCTGCAAGTACGTCCATGTAAGCTCGTTCGCGCCATCCATGGCGCTCTACGGTCCCGCAAACC
>NZ_JASCOP010000178.1:0-6331 GCF_029959395.1 Stenotrophomonas sp. PS02300 | reverse complement strand
GGTACGGGGGGCGCCGTAAACCCATCCCTGGGGGCTCTTGCGAAACATCCATGTTTCGCAAAGCCCCCGTACCCCCGCCCCCGCCGGCCCCCGACAGTGTGTCGGTGGCCACGGGAGATCAAAAGCAGACGCACGCGCCGCGTAGAGCCACGCCCTGCGTGGCTGCTCTTGCCATCCGCCTGCGGCCATCCATGGGGGGAGGCCGGCGGGTAGCCCCCGTAGGGACTGTCAAAAACATGGATGTTTTTGCCAAGCCTCCACGGATGGATTCACGGCGTGTCCCGGAGCGGGGCTGCCCGTCGGCCTCCCCGGCACGGGACAATGAAACGTTGCCGTTGCCGTTGCCGTGAAACCAACCAACAAAAAAGGCGCCAGAGGCGCCTTTTTCAGTATCACCGCTCCAGATACTGGAGCTTGTCCGGCTTGCCGTCCCACTCGCCGGCGTCCTCGGGCGGGTCCTTGCGCACGGTCAGGACCGGCCAGGCCTTGGCCAGCTCGGCGTTGAGTTCCACGAACTTTTCCTGGCCGGCGGGCACGTCGTCTTCGGGGAAGATCGCGTTGACCGGGCATTCGGGCTCGCACAGGGTGCAGTCGATGCACTCATCCGGGTCGATCACCAGGAAGTTCGGGCCTTCGTGGAAGCAATCCACGGGGCACACTTCCACGCAATCGGTGTGTTTGCACTTGATGCAGTTTTCAGTGACGACAAAGGGCATGGCTGGATCTGGATCCGACAGTAAGCCGGACAATTCTAGAACAGTTGGGCCTTTGTCGCAGTGCACGATGCGCCGGAGCCGGTCGGTGCGGTTAGATGCCGATGCCTACCGGTAGACACCCGGGCGGCCAAGAGGCAGGCAGATCAGGCCCCCGCAGCCCTTTGTGGGCGGGCAGGGGCCTGTGAGAACCTGCCGGATGAGACCCCGCTGCGCTGACCCGTTGCTGTCCCACTCCTGCCAGGACCCTTCATGTCCACCACACTTGCAGCCAACGCCGCCCGCGGCGAGAACACCTCCTTCATCGTATTGATCAGCTGCGTCGCCACCATCGGCGGCTTCCTGTTCGGGTTCGACAGCGGCGTCATCAACGGCACCGTCGATGGCCTCAAGCAGACCTTCCAGTCCAGCGAGGCCGGGATCGGCTTCGAGGTCGCCTCCATGCTGCTGGGCTGCGCGATCGGCGCCTTCTTCGCCGGCCGCCTGGGTGACCGCATGGGCCGGCGCGGGGTGCTGATCATCGCCGCCGTCATGTTCCTGCTGTCGGCACTGGGCGCCGGCTCGGCGCACAGCTCGCTGGCGTTCGTGATCGCCCGCGTGATCGGCGGCTTCGCCGTCGGCGCGGCCAGCGTGATGTCTCCGGCCTACATCGCCGAAGTGGCCTCGGCCCGCTATCGCGGGCGGCTGGCCACGGTGCAGCAGATCGCCATCATCAGTGGCCTGTTCTGCGCGTTCCTGAGCAACTTCCTGCTGGCCCGGGCTGCCGGCGCCTCCACCGAGCCGCTGTGGCTGGGCCAGGAAGCCTGGCGCTGGATGTTCTGGATGCAGGCCATTCCGTCGGCCCTGTTCCTGGTGCTGCTGCTGGGGATCCCCGAAAGCCCGCGCTACCTGGTGGTGAAAGGCCGCCGCGCCGATGCGCTGGCGGTGATGACCCGCCTGTACGGCGAAGCCGAGGCCCAGGCCAAGATCGCCGAGATCGAAGGCTCGCTGGCCCAGGACCAGCACCGCCCGCGGCTGTCGGACCTGGTCGACAAGGGCACCGGCAAGCTGCGCGGCATCGTCTGGGTCGGCATCGGCCTGGCCGTGTTCCAGCAGCTGGTTGGCATCAACGTGGTGTTCTATTACGGCGCGGTGCTGTGGCAGGCGGTGGGCTTCTCCGAAAACGACGCACTGCTGATCAACGTGCTGTCCGGCGCACTCAGCATCGGCGCCTGCCTGCTGACCGTGGTGCTGATCGACCGCGTGGGCCGCAAACCGCTGCTGTGGGTGGGCTCGGTCGGCATGTCCGTGGCGCTGGCGCTGATGGTGGTGGCCTTTGCCAGCGGCACCCTGGCCGATGGCCACCTGCAGCTGTCCGACGGCATGGGCCGGCTGGCGCTGGTGGCGGCCAACGTCTACGTGGTGTTCTTCAACATGTCCTGGGGCCCGGTCATGTGGGTGATGCTGGGCGAGATGTTCCCCAACCAGATCCGCGGTTCGGGCCTGGCGGTGGCCGGTGCGGCCCAGTGGACCTCGAACTTCGCCATCACCGTGACCTTCCCGATCCTGCTGGCCGGCATCGGCCTGGCCGGCGCCTACGGCATCTATACGGTGGCGGCGGTGGCCTCGATCTTCTTCGTGCTGCGCTACGTGCGCGAGACCAAGGGCAAGGAGCTGGAGCAGATGGAGGGCTGAGGGCCGGCCCCACAACGCAAAAACCCCGCCAAGGCGGGGTTTTTCGTCGGCTGGCGCGGCAAATGGTGCTCCCTAGGGGACTCGAACCCCTGTTTTAGCCTTGAGAGGGCCACGTCCTAACCTCTAGACGAAGGGAGCATGCTTTGTCGCGAACTGCGCAGCGCGCTAGTATATGGACCTCGATGCCATTGGGCAATCCCGAAACTTCAACCGGAAGCGCCAACATCAATTCCTCCGCTACATCACCGTTCAGTCTGCGCGTGATCCCCCGCGACCAGCACAACATCTCCCGCAAGGACATCAGCCCCAACGCGTTGCGCGTCCTGTACCGGCTGCGCGACTCGGGCTTTGGCGCCTACCTGGTGGGTGGCGCCGTGCGCGACCTGCTGGTCGGCGGCAACCCCAAGGATTTCGACGTGGCCACCGATGCCACGCCGGAGCAGGTCAAGTCGCTGTTCCGCAACTGCCGCCTGATCGGGCGCCGCTTCCGGCTGGCGCACGTGGTGTTCGGCCGTGAAATCATCGAAGTGGCCACCTTCCGCGCCAACATCGACGATGGCAGCGGCGACCGCGAGATGGAAAACGGCATGCTGGTGCGCGACAACGTGTACGGCAGCATCGAAGACGATGCGGTGCGCCGCGACTTCACCTGCAACGCGCTGTACTACGCCATCGAGGATTTCTCGGTGCGCGATTACACCGGCGGCTTCGAAGACGTGCAGGCGCGCCTGATGAAACTCATCGGCGATCCGGAAAAGCGCTACCAGGAAGACCCGGTGCGCATGCTGCGCGCGGTGCGCCTGGCCGCCAAGCTCGGCTTCCAGATCGACGACGCCAGCGCCGAACCGCTGCCGCGCCTGGCCAGCCTGCTCGGCGAAGCCGCGCCGGCCCGGCTGTTCGAGGAAGTGCTCAAGCTGTTCCTGTCCGGCCACGGCGTGGCCAGCTTCGAAGGGCTGGAGCGTTACGGCCTGCTCGACGTGCTGTTCCCGGAAAGTGCCGCCGCGCTGCGCAGCAACCGCAGTGGCGCGCTGCGCCGCATGGTCATCGAAGGCCTGCACAACACCGACCAGCGCGTGGCCAACGACGAGCCGGTCTCGCCCTCGTTCCTGTTCGCACTGCTGCTGTGGCCGGCGTTCTGCCGCGCGCTGGCGACCCTGCAGAAGCAGGGCGTGCAGCTGGAAGAAGCACAGCGCCGTGCCGCCGACCGGGTCACCCTGCACCAGCTGACCACCATCGCGCTGCCGCGCCGGTTCTCGCTGCCGATGCAGGAAATCTGGCTGCTGCAGGGCCGCTTCAGCTCGCGCCAGCGCAAGCGCGTGATCCGCACGCTGACCCACCCGCGCTTCCGCGCCGCGTTCGACTTCCTGGCCCTGCGCCAGGTGGCCTCCAGCGAGCACGAAGCCGATGTGGAGTTCTGGCGCGAAGCCCAGCTGCAGTCCGGCCCCGAGCTGGATTCCACGCTGGACGCCGCGCAGGCCGAAGGCGAGCTGGACGAGAACGGGGCACCGCGCAAGCGCCGCCGCCGCCGTCGTCGTCCCGGTGGCGCCGCAGGCGAGTAAGCCGTGACCCTGGCCTGTATTGGACTGGGCGCCAACCTCGGCGACGCCGCACAGACCCTGCGCGCGGCGTTCGCGGCCATGGCCGCGCTGCCGCTGACCACGCTGCGGGCGCGCTCGCAGCTGTACAGCACGCCGGCCTGGGGCAATGAAGACCAGCCGGCGTTCGTCAATGCCGCCGCGCTGCTCGACACCGGGCTGGAACCGACCGCGCTGCTCGAGGCCCTGCTGGGCATCGAGCGCGACTTCGGCCGGGTCCGCGACGCGGCCGTGCACTGGGGCCCGCGCACGCTCGACCTGGACCTGCTGCTGTATGGCGAGGCGGTGATCGACCTGCCGCAGCTGAAGGTGCCGCACCCCTACCTGCACGAACGCGCGTTCGCGTTGCTGCCGCTGGCGGAGATCGCCCCGGAGGCGATGATTCCGGGGCAGGGCCGCGTGCGGGACGCTGCGATGCGTATCGAGGCCTGCGGGATCGCGCCAATAGGAGGATAATGCGGGGCTTATCGCCACCGGTTATCAGCTCATGAGTACCCACGCAGACAGCAAGCCCTGGACCGTCCCCGCGCTGGCCGAGGCCAAGCGCAACGGCCAGAAGCTGGTCATGCTGACCGCCTACGACGCCGGCTTCGCGCGTGCGTTCGATGCCAATGGCGTCGACCTGATCCTGATCGGCGATTCGCTGGGCATGGTGGTGCAGGGGCACGATTCCACGCTGCCGGTGACCACCGACGACATGGTCTACCACACCCGCGCCGTGGCCCGCGTGCTGCAGCGTGCGCTGCTGGTGGCCGACCTGCCGTTCGGCGCCGATGCCACCCCCGAACGCGCGCTGGACGCCTCGCTGCGCCTGCTCCAGGCCGGTGCGGAGATGGTCAAGATCGAAGGCGCCGGCTTCAAGCTGGACATCGTCCGCTATCTGGTGGAACGCGAGATCCCGGTGTGTTCGCACCTGGGCCTGACCCCGCAGTCGGTGCTGCGCCTGGGCGGTTACAAGGTGCAGGGCCGCGGCGACGCCGCCCAGCAGCTGCGTGACGATGCCAAGGCCGCGGTCGATGCCGGCGCCACCCTGATCGTCCTCGAGTGCGTGCCGACCCCGATCGCCACCCAGGTCACCGCCGACGTGGCCGTGCCCACCATCGGCATTGGTGCCGGCCCGGGCTGCGATGGCCAGGTGCTGGTGCTGCACGACTTCCTCGGCCTGGACAGCGGCCATCGCCGTCCCAAGTTCGTCAAGGATTTCCTTGCCGAAGGCGGGTCGGTTGCCGGCGCCGTCCGTGCCTATGCCGACGCCGTGCGCGACGGCTCCTTCCCCGACGCAGAACACGCCTACGCCTCATGATCGACACCGTCACCGAACTGTCCCGCCTGCGCGCCGTCGTCAACGGCTGGAAGCGCGAGGGCCTGCGCGTTGCGCTGGTCCCCACCATGGGCAACCTGCACGCAGGCCATTACTCGCTGGTCACCCTGGCCAGGCAATACGCCGACCGCGTGGTCTCCAGCGTGTTCGTCAACCCGACCCAGTTCGGCCCCAACGAAGACTTCACCCGCTACCCGCGCACCCCGGAAGCCGACACCACCGGGCTGGAGCAGGCCGGCTGTGACGTGCTGTGGCTGCCCACGGTCGAATCGATGTACCCGTTCGGGGTGGAGCTGGCGGCCAGCGTGAACGTGCCGGGCATTTCCAGCCTGCTTGAAGGCGCACACCGCCCGGGCCACTTCGACGGCGTGTGCACCGTGGTCTCGCGCCTGTTCAACCAGGTCCAGCCGGACGTGGCCGCCTTCGGCAAGAAGGACTACCAGCAGCTGGCGGTGATCCGCCAGATGGTGGAAGACCTGGCCTTCCCGATCCAGATCGTGGGCGGCGACATCGTGCGCGAAACCGATGGCCTGGCCATGAGCTCGCGCAACCAGTACCTCAACGCCGAACAGCGCCCGGTCTCGACCACCATCCACCAGGTGCTGCTGGGCATGCGCGAAGGCTTCATCGCGGGCAAGACCCGCAGCCTGATCGAAGCCGAAGCCGCATCGGCCCTGCAGGCTGCCGGCTTCCAGGTCGACTACGCCGTCGTCCGCAAGCCGGACCTGTCCGAGCCGGCCGACAGCGAAGACGGCAACCGCGTCGCCCTGATCGCCGCGCGCATCGGCAACACCCGCCTGATCGACAACCTCGAGTTCTGATAGTGATTGGGTGAGCGCCAAGCCAGGGATTGCGCTGGATCTCTGGCAGTCGGCCCTGAGGCCGACTGCTTCACGCAATTTGGCAAACAGCCGGTAGCTGAGCCGTGGTCTGAGCTGGGCCGGCCGGTGCGGGTTTGCGGGACACGCCGTGAACCCGTCCTTGGGGGCTCGTAGAAAACATCCATGTTTTCTACGGTCCCGCAAACC
>NZ_JASCOP010000177.1:0-6443 GCF_029959395.1 Stenotrophomonas sp. PS02300 | reverse complement strand
GGGCGGGTTGGCGGGACTGTAGAAAACATGGATGTTTTCTACAAGCCCCCAAGGATGGGTTTACGGCGTGTCCCGCCAACCCGCACCCGCCGGCCCGCTACCCGTAGCAGTGAAACCTTGCTTCTGCTGTTGCTTCAGTCAAACAACCCCATCTGGCTGACCGGCTCGCGTTCGCGGAATCCACCCAGGCCAACCCCCACCAGCCGATACCGCGTCTCCGCCGGCAGGTCCACGCGCGCGCGCAACGCCAGTGCGATATCGCGCAGTTCTTCCAGCGTTTCCGGCGGCGATTCCGGCGTGAAACTGCGCGTGATGATCCGGAACTGCGACGTCTTCAACTTCAACACCACCGTGTGCCCCACCCGGTCCGTCTTCCGTGTTGCATTCCACGTCTTGCCCGCCAGCTCCACAATCGCCGGCTCCAGCGCCTCCAGCGGCAGATCCTCCGCGAACGTGTCCTCCGACGAAATCGACTGCACCTGCTGATCCGGTTCCACCGGACGCTCATCGATACCGCGCGCACGCCGGTACAGGCTTGCACCGAAGCTGCCGAAGCGCCCTTCCAGCTCCTCCAGCCGCAACCCACGCAGATCGCCCACCGTCACGATACCCAGCTCCGACAGCTTGCCCTCCATCACCTTGCCCACCCCCGGCACCCGCTTCACCGGCAGCGGCAACAGGAACTGATCGATCCGGTGCGGCGGCACCACGAACTGCCCGTCCGGCTTGCGCCAGTCCGACGCGATTTTCGCCAGGAACTTGTTTGGCGCGATCCCCGCCGACGCCGTCAACTGCGTCTCCTCCCGGATCTGCGTGCGGATCAGCGTCGCGATCTCCGTCGCCACCGTCATCCCGCCCTTGTGCACCGTCACATCCAGGTACGCCTCATCCAGCGACAACGGCTCCACCAGATCCGTATGCCGCAGGAAAATTTCCCGCACCTGCCGCGACACCGCCTTGTAACGCACGAAATCCGGCGGCACGAACACCGCATCCGGACACAACCGCTCCGCCCGCATCGCCGGCATCGCCGAACGGATCCCGAACACCCGCGCCTCGTACGACGCCGCGCACACCACCGAACGCGCCCCCTTCCACGCCACCACCACCGGCAGCCCGCGCAGCGACGGATTGTCGCGCTGCTCCACCGACGCGTAGAACGCGTCCATGTCGACGTGGATGATCTTGCGTTGTGCGGACACGGCGGAATCTCAAGGGCCCAAGCGGCAGGAATAGATGAACAAGATTACAGCCACACGCCTGAGTATGGTCTTTTCATAACAACGACATGCGTTTTTGAAGCTGAAAACACTACGCCGGCGTACGGTTAAAACGTTTGATTGAATGGAAATTACTCTGCACTCTTGGGTGCTTTCAACGGCAACAAACCGCCGCCCTTCATCTTCAGGATTGCGTTTTCCATGACTCGTCTCAACGCGTTCTCGCGCGAACAGCTGCTGGCCAGCGCCCGTGGCGAACTGTTCGGGCCGGGCAGCGGTCGCCTGCCCAATGACCCGATGCTGATGTTCGATCGCATCACCGACATCCGCGATGACGGCGGTCCCCACGGCAAAGGCTACGTGCGCGCGGAACTGGATATCCGCCCCGACCTGTGGTTCTTCGGCTGCCATTTCATCGGCGACCCGGTGATGCCCGGTTGCCTGGGCCTGGACGCGATGTGGCAGCTCACCGGCTTCTACCTGACCTGGCTGGGCGCCCCTGGCCGTGGCCGCGCACTCGGCTGCGGTGAAGTGAAGTTCACCGGCCAGGTGCTGCCCGACGCAAAGCGCGTCACCTATGAAATCGACATCACCCGCGTCATCAACCGCAAGCTGGTCATGGCGCAGTCCGATGCCCGCATGCTGGTCGACGGCCGCGAAATCTACACCGCCAAAGACCTCCGCGTAGGTCTGTTCACTTCCACCGAGAACTTCTGATGCGTCGCGTCGTCATTACCGGAATGGGCATCACCTCGTGCCTGGGCAACGATCTGGACACCGTGTCCTCCGCACTGCGTGAAGGCCGCGCCGGCATCCGCAATCTTCCCGACCACGCCGAAGCCGGCCTGCGCAGCCATGTCGGCGGCAACGTCGAACTCGACCTGGATGCGCAGATCGACCGCAAGCTCAAGCGCTTCATGAGCGATGCCTCCGCCTACGCCTACATCGCCATGCGCGATGCCATCGCCGATGCCGGCCTGGACGAAGCGCAGGTGGCCAACCCGCGCACCGGCCTGATCGCCGGCTCCGGCGGCGGCTCCAGCCAGTGGCAGGTCGAATCGGCCGACATCCTGCGCGCGCGTGGCGTGCGCAAGGTCGGCCCGTACATGGTGCCGCGCACGATGTGCTCCACCGTGTCGGCCTGCCTGGCCACCGCCTTCCAGATCAAGGGCCTGAGCTACTCGCTGTCGGCCGCCTGCGCCACCTCCGCGCACTGCATCGGCGCCGCCGCCGACCTGATCCGGCATGGCGCGCAGGACGTGATGTTCGCTGGTGGTGGTGAAGACCTGCACTGGTCGATGAGCGTCATGTTCGATGCGATGGGCGCCCTGTCCACCCGCTTCAATGAAACGCCCGCCACCGCATCGCGCCCCTATGACAAGGACCGCGACGGCTTCGTCATCGCCGGTGGCGGCGGCATGCTGGTGCTGGAAGATTACGACCACGCCGTGGCACGCGGTGCGCGCATCTATGCCGAACTGGTGGGCTACGGCGTCACCTCCGACGGTGCCGACATGGTCGCCCCGTCCGGTGAAGGCGCGGTGCGCTGCATGAACATGGCCATGCAGAACCTCAGCGGCCCGATCGACTACCTCAACACGCACGGCACCTCGACCCCGCTGGGCGATGTCACCGAGCTGAAGGCGGTGCGCGAAGTGTTCGGCGAATCGATTCCGCCGCTGTCCTCCACCAAGGCGCTGTCGGGCCATTCGCTGGGTGCGGCCAGCGTGCACGAAGCGATCTACTGCCTGCTGATGATGCGCGACGGCTTCATCGCCGGTTCGGCCAACATCGGCGAACTGGACCCGGCGGTGGAAGGGTTCCCGATCGTGCGCGAAAGCCAGGACAAGCAGTTGAACACGGTGATGTCCAACAGCTTCGGCTTTGGCGGTACCAACGCAGCCTTGGTATTCGGGCGGGTCTGATTCCGCACGGCGTTGGTGTGAAAAACCCGGCCACGTGCCGGGTTTTTTTTGCGCGATGGTGCGATGACGTCCACGTGGAATCCGGGCGGTGGTAGGGTCGGTTCCCGAACGACCGCCGATAACCTCTACCGCGTTCGGGGACGCATGACCTCTGCCGGAGACGCGCCTTTCGCTTGAACTCCATGCCTCAATGAACCTGGCACCATTACGTGCAGTCGATCGGGATGCGACTCTACCCCGGGGCAACAGTATTTCCGCAGGGCGTCTGCACCGCCCGGCAGCAGCGCCTTTCTCACCGCGGCAGCAGCGGTACCAGCAGTGCGTGCGCGTCGCGCAGCGAATCGACGATGCGATGGCCGAGCGCGCGCAGCGCCTCGTCCGGGTGCACCAGGTCCGGCACCTGGATCGCGGTCATGCCCGCGCTGACCGCCGCGCGGATGCCGGCCGGTGAATCTTCCAGCGCCAGGCAGCGTGACGGATCCTTGCCCAGCTTCTGGGCCGCCAACAGGTAGATGTCTGGCGCCGGCTTGGGATGGGCCACGTCGCTGCTGGTCACCACATGGTCGAAGTACGCCAGCAAGCCGGTTGCGGCCAGCTTGCGCGACGCACGCGGCTGCCGGGTGGAGGTGGCCACCGCGCGCGGAATGCCATGCGCCTGCAGCAGCTGCAGGATCTCGATGATGCCCGGCCGCAGCGGCAGGCCCTGCTGGGTGCGTTCCTCGTACAGCTCGTGGCAGCGCGCGAACAACGCGGCTACCTCGTCTGCACTGATGTGCTGCAGCAGGCGCTGTTCGCAGTCGCGGTCGCCCAGCCCCACCATGCCCAGCCAGAAGTCATCGGTGAACGGCAGCCCCTGTTCCCGTGCCGCCTGCGACCAGCACGCCAGCGAGACGCGCTCGCTGTCGATCATCAGGCCATCCATGTCGAAGATGACCGCTTCGGGCAGGAACGGCAGTGCGGCAATGGCGGTCATGGTGCGTCGGTCAGGTGCCCGGTGAACAGCGTGTCCAGGTCCGTCGCATCCAGCATGCGCCACTCGCCCTCGGGCAGCTCGCCCAGCGACAGCCCGC
This sequence comes from Stenotrophomonas sp. PS02300, assembly GCF_029959395.1. Lineage (NCBI taxonomy): Bacteria > Pseudomonadati > Pseudomonadota > Gammaproteobacteria > Lysobacterales > Lysobacteraceae > Stenotrophomonas > Stenotrophomonas sp. PS02300. The sequence continues at coordinate 2,228 of NZ_JASCOP010000177.1, read as the reverse complement.
CAATGCGGCTGCGGTGCAGCGCCTGCACGTGGTTGCCCACCGCGGCGAACATGCGCCGGGCCTGGTGGTAGCGGCCTTCGTGCAGCACCAGTTCGGCCTCTCGCGCCGAACGCACGTGCAGTTCGGCCGGCAGCAGCGGCTTGTCGTCCGCTTCCAGCAGCAGCGCACCGCTGGCAAAACGTGCCACCTCGTCACCGCGCAGGTCTTCGGCCACGGTCACCTGGTAGGCCTTGTCCAGCCGCGATTTGGGCGACACGATCCGGTGCAGCAGCGCACCGTCGTCGGTCATCAGCAGCAGGCCGCTGGTGTCGCGGTCCAGCCGGCCCACCGAGGACAGCACCGGCGAACGTTCGCGGAAGCGCGGCGGCAGCAGGTCGTAGATCAGCCGGCCCTTGTCCTTGGTCGAACAGGTGTAATCGCGCGGTTTGTGCAGCATCAGGGTCAGCCCCTGCGGCGGATCCAGCGGCTCGCCCTCGACCCGGATCGCCTCGTGGGCCACCTGGTCATCGGCGTACAGCACCTCGCCGTCCGCATCGGTGATGAGCCCCTCGCGGAACATGCCCTGCACCTGCTTGCGGCTGCCATAGCCCAGGTTGGCCAGCAGTTTCACCAGCTTCATGCGCGGCCTCCGCGGCCCCACTTCGGCTCGTCGCTGCGCGGGGCCCTGGCGGGGGTGGGGCTCTTGCTGGCCTTGGTCGCCTCGATCAGCTTGAAGCCGTCGCGCTCGGCGGCCACGCGCACCTGGCCGAAGCTTTCGTTGAGGATCTGCTCGTACGGCAGGTGGCGGTTGGCCACCAGCCACATCCGCCCGCCCGGGCGCAGCGCCTGCGCGGCCACGGCGATGAAGCGCTGGCCGATGTCCGGGCGGTCGGCACGCGACGGGGTGTGGAACGGCGGGTTGGTCACGATGAAGTCGTACTGCGCCTCGATCCCGGCGGTCACGTCCTGCCAGTGGAAGCCCAGCGTGGCCGGCTTGCCCAGCGCCTCCAGGTTGACCTTGGCCAGCGCCAGCGCGCGGCCTTCGGCCTCGAACAGGTCCAGCGCGCTCACCTGCGGGCAGCGCTGCAGCACTTCACTGGACAGGTAGCCGAAGCCGGCCCCCAGGTCCGCGCCGCGCCCGGCCAGGTCGGCCGGCAGCTGTTCCACCAGCAGCGCCGAGGCCGGGTCGATGCGGTCCCAGGCGAAGATGCCCGGGCGGCTCTGGAAACGCCCGCCCAGGATCGCGCGCGGCGCATCCAGCGCGGCCCAGCGCTGGGCCAGGGCGGCGTCGTGCTGGCCGTCCAGGGGCGCGGTCCAGTACACCCGGCAGTGGTTCTTGGTCATCTTGCCGCCCAGCCCGGCCAGCTGCTGCAGGTCGCCTTCGCCGGAGCGGGCGCCTTCGTTGTTGTGCTGGCAGGCCACCACGATGCCGCCCGGGGCGGCCAGCGCCAGCGCGCGGGCAAACAGCGCGCGGGCTTCTTCACGCTGGCGCGGCGGCAGTACCAGCACCACCGCGTAGCGGGTGCCGTCGGTGGCCAGCTGCTGCTCGTCGCGCACGGTCCAGCCGCTGGCTTCCAAGGCGTCGGCGAACGGGCGGAAGCTCTGCTCGCAGACCAGCTGGCCCGGCTGGGCGTGCTCGCGCAGCGGCCAGCCATCGCGGGCGCGCAGGAACAGCACCGGCCCTGCCGGCCAGCTCAGCGCGCCGCCGAACGGCAGGAACAGGGTTTCCAGGGGGGCGTCGTGCTGGGCAGCCATGGGGGGCACATCTTGAAAAGAGACCGCCATTCTACCGTTTCGGCCGAACCACCCCCTCCGGCGGCCGATTTGCGTTTATTCAACGCTGCCTTGATGCCATCGCAACATGCAGTCGGTCAGGGTGAAGGCTCATTCGCAACGGAGGTAGCTCATGCGCGCATTGTTCGTCGGTGGCGTGGTCGACAACAGCGAAATGGATCTGGAGGGCGCTCAGCCGCCGGTGCACTACCCCGAGGACACCGGTGGTGGGCATTCGAGGTACCGGTTGCACCAGGTGGGCAAGCAGGCCGATGGCGCCGTGGCCTATGCGGTGTACGGCGCGCCCGACATGGCCGATGAGGAAGTAGCCCGGATTGCGGATGAGCGCGCCTATGCGCGCCGCTTCGAAGCCGAGCCGGAAGTATTCACGCATTGAGGACAGGCGCGGGGCGGGGCGGGGCCCGCCCCGCCCCCCGGCGGGGGGGTTTAAAAAAAAACCCCCCCCCCCCCCCGCG
>NZ_JASCOP010000176.1:0-6539 GCF_029959395.1 Stenotrophomonas sp. PS02300 | reverse complement strand
AATATGTTTATAAGATACAGGTACTGATCCTGCCCCCAACGGGTAGCGCGGGCGGTTGGCCGGCACAACGCCAAACGATTGCAAGGACCCTGCAATGACCGATACACCCCAGATGATCTTCGTGAACCTGCCTGTGCGTGACCTGGAAAAGAGCAAGGCGTTCTTCGCCGCGCTCGGCTTCACGCCCAACCTGACCTACACCGATGACAAGGCGGCCTCGTTCAACATCAGCGACACCATCATGCTGATGCTGCTGCTGGAGCCGTTCTTCGCCACCTTCATCAACCGGCCCATCGCCGATGCCCGCAAGCAGGCGCAGGTGATCCTGGCGTTGTCGTCGCCCAGCCGCCCGGCAGTGGATGCCACGCTGGAGAAGGTACTGGCCGCCGGCGGGAGCGAACCGACCCCGGCACGCGATTACGGTTTCATGTACCAGCGCAGTTTCGAGGACCTGGATGGCCACCTGTGGGAAGTGGCGCACATGGATGGCGAACCCGGCTGATGCCCGCTGCCGCGCCGCCGCTTGTGCGGCGCGGCCACCGATGCTCTCATTCGCCGCATGGAAGCTGCGCTGACACAACGACTGGATACCCTCTGGCGCATGGAGTCGCCGGCGCTGATCGCACGCCTGGCGCGGATGCTGGGCGGCGATATCGGGCGTGCCGAAGAACTGGCCCAGGACACCTGGCTGGCCGCGCTGGAGCGCTGGCCCACCCAGGGCGTTCCTGATAATCCGGGAGCGTGGTTGATGACCACTGCACGCAATCGCGCCATCGACGTGCTGCGCCAGCACCAGCGCGTGGCCGGCCAGCATGCGCAATGGGGCAGCGAACTGGAGCCGCAGCCACTGCCGCTGCCCGACGACAGCGATGCCCTGCAGGATGACATCGGCGATGACCTGCTGCGGCTGATGTTCGTGGCTTGCCACCCGGTGCTGTCGGCCGATGCGCGGGTGGCGCTGACCCTGCGCCTGCTGGGCGGGCTGACCACCGATGAGATCGCGCGCGCGTTCCTGCAACCGGAGCCGACCATTGCCCAGCGCATCGTGCGCGCCAAGCGCACGCTGGCCGACAAGCAGGTGCCGTTCGAGGTGCCGCGCCAGGCGGCGTTGCCGGAACGGCTGGGCTCGGTGCTGGCGGTGGTGTACCTGATCTTCAACGAAGGCTATGCGGCCAGCAGCGGCGATGACTGGATGCGCCCGGCGCTGTGCGAGGAAGCCTTGCGGCTGGGGCGGGTGCTGCAGCAGCGCCTGCCGACCTGGCCGCAGGTGCACGGCCTGCTCGCATTGATGGAACTGCAGGCCTCGCGCGCGGCCGCGCGGGTGGACGCGCAGGGCAACCCGATCCTGTTGCCCGACCAGGACCGCACCCGCTGGGATCATCTGCAGGTGGCGCGCGGCCAGGCGGCGTTGCAGCAGGCCGTGGCGCTCGGTGGGGCTGACGATGGCTACGTGCTGCAGGCGGCCATCGCCGACTGCCACGCGCGTGCGCGCCACGCAGATGCGACCGACTGGGCGCGCATGGCCGCGTTGTATGCACGGTTGGCGGAAGTGCAGCCGTCACCGGTGGTGGAACTCAACCGCGCGGTGGCGGTATCGCGCGCGGAAGGGGCGGCAGCGGCATGGCCGTTGGTGGAGCAGCTGGCCGGTGATCCACGGTTGCGGGATTACGCGCCGCTGGCGGCGGTGCAGGGTGACCTTTTGTCGCAGATGGGCCGGCACGCAGACGCGGCTGATGCCTTCGCGCGGGCGGCGCGGCTTACGCCCAACGCGCGCGAACGCGCGCTGTTGCAGGCGCGGGCCGCGCGGCCGCAGCCGGACTGACACAATTCTCCGCTTGCCCGAAACCTGAACAGGCACTATGGTGGCGCCTCACAAAAGTGACCGGGCGCCTTGCCGGGTCCGTTCGAGAAGGATTGCGGGACGATGGTTTCAGGGAAGAAGCGTACGCGCGCGCGTAGCGCGTGGCTGCTGCTGTGCGGGTTCGTATTGGTGGGCACTGCCACCTTCGTCACCACCGCGCAGGCTGCCGACAAATCGCAGCAGGCCTATTGGGCCGGGTTTGCCTACACCGCCGACCAGAGCGCCGTTGAAGCCAGCACCCCGCGTGCGGCTGCGGTGCTGAAAGCGCGTGGCCTGGCGCCGCTCAACCAGGCCCTGTGGGCCCGGCTGCAGGCGCAGCGCCCGGCCAGCCTGGAACTGATCGACCAACCACTGGCGATGCTGGATGGCACCACCAGTGCCACGGTGCTGGCCACCGCGCTGGACCGCGAGCTGGTCTCGATCGAACCGATCGGCGGCCAGTACAAGGTGCTGGTGGAAGTGGCGCTGCAGGCGCTGTTCTTCGATTTCCGCGAACGCCAGGTGGTGGCGTCCTACCCGATCACGCTGCAGCGCATCGACGTGATGGAATACCTGCCGGACGAGGACGACATCGACGCGATCGTCGCCGACCTGCTGTACGGCAGGGCCGCCACCGGCCTGCCGCAGGTGCTGGCCGATACGCTGGCCAAGGCGCAGCTGCCGGCCGCGTCAACGCGCCGCCTGCAGGTGGGCGAAGTGACCCTGTCCGACGCGGTGCGCGCCAAGCTGCCCGATGCGGTGGATGAGCAGGTGCTGCGCGCCACGCTGGCCCATGAGCTGTCCAAGACGCTGTCGTCCAACACCGGCATCGGCCTGCTGCCGCCGGCCACCGGCCAGGCGATCGGCGGTGCGATGGCCGCGCGCTTTGCCGACGGCAAGGTGTACCAGCTGAAGATTCCCGAGCCGGATTACGTGGTGAAGCTGCGCCTGGATGCGCTGAAGAACGGCGTGATCAATGAAACCCCGGCGATGAAGACGATGCTGTTCGGCGCGTTCTTCCAGGCCACGGTGGTGGAGCCGTTCTCGGGCAAGGTGTTCTTCGACCAGCCACTGCGCAAGGGCGCCACCAAGGTGGTGCCGTCGACCCAGTGGCACGTTGACCAGTGGTCGGCCAGCTACGAAACCACGCTGGCCGGCCTGGACGCCTTCGCCGGCGCCGCCGCCAAGCGCGCGGATTCGAAAGCGTGGCTGGACGAACAGAAGCCAGGCGGCAAGCCGCTGCAGCAACAGACCCAAGCCCTCCAGGAGTTGATCAAGTCATGCCGTTGATTCGTGCCGTATTGCTGATTCTCATTGCACTGATGGTTGCCGCGCCGGTTGCGGCGCAGACCGCCAGTTCCCGTGGTACCGGTTCGGCCAGCTATGGCCTGCGCCTGAGTGCCGACACCCGCGCCCAGGCCCTGAACAAGGCCAAGGTCAATGCGCTGGAGGCGTACATCGCCGAATCCGGTGCGGCCAAGCTGCGCCTGTTCGAAGACCGCCGCGCCGAGTTCATCGGTGAAATCGACCGCTACGTGCTCTCGGCGGTGCCGCTGTCGGACACCGAAGACAAGAAGGCCAAGACCTACACGGTCAGCGTCCGCGCCGAGATCAACACCACCCTGCTGCAGACCAAGCTGGATGCCGGTTCGGCCACCGCCGGTGCACGCAGCAACGAGCGCTCGATGCTGACCTTCCTGTTCATGGCGCGCTCGCAGGATACCGTGCAGTCGTTCCAGGACAAGGAATACCGCCGGGTCGACGCCAGCCAGAGCTATGACGAGAAGACCCGCGAAGGCGACAGCTTCCGTGGCAACTCGGTGAGCACCAACGGCAGCATCAACCAGAACGCATCGGTGTCGGTCACCTCCGGCGGCAGCACCACCGCGCGCAGCGACAACATCGCCTGGAAAGTGGCCAACGCCAACGAGATCAACACCGCCATGACCGGCGCGTTCAGCGCGGCCGGCTATGAAGTGGTGGAAGCGGAGTACGTGGAAGGCGAGTCGCGTGGCCTGCTGAGCATCGAGCGCATCCGCAAGGACTTCAGCACCGGCAATGACCTGTCGGCCGCCACCCTGCGCGACACCGCCAACGGCATCAAGGCCGCGAACATTCCGTACCTGGCCGTGGGCACCTTGGACGTGGGCATGCGCGACCGCGACCCGGTCAGCGGCAACACCCGCGTGTTCGTCACCGTCACCGGCAAGGTGCTGGACGTGAGCGGCCGCTTCCCGAAGACCGTGTCGTCGGTGGGTCCGGTGCAGTTCTCCGGCACCGGTCCGAACGAGACCGTGGCCCGCACCAATGCGCTGCAGATCGCCTCTGAAAAGGGCGCGCAGCAGATGATCAACGAATTGAACGTCAAGGCAGTGCGTTAAGCGCACGCCCCACCATTTTCCAATAAGGAACACACCATGATCCGCAAGACCCTCATCGCACTGGCCATCGCCACCACCTTCGCCGCCCCGGCGCACGCGCAGTTCGGCAAGCTGAAGGACCTGGCGGGCGGCGGCAACAGCGCCTCGGCTGCCTCGGCCGGTGCCCCGGACGAAGCCGCGCAGGAAGCGCTGGTGCGTCGTTTCGTGTCCTCGCAGTCGCACTCGATCGACGCGCAGACCTCCTTCGCCAAGGCCTTCGGCCTGGCCGAGCAGGTCAAGCTGCTGGAAGCCGAGCGCATGGCGCTGTCGTCCGGTTCGGTCAACGTGGACCAGATGAAGAAGTCGGTGTCGGTCAGCGAAGCGGCCCAGGCCGCGATCGATGAGCGCGTGGCCGCCCAGCCGGAGCTGAGCGCCGAATCCAAGCAGCACTACACCACCGGCCTGGTGGCCCTGGTGGCGTCGGCCGCCGAAGGCCAGAAGCTGAGCGGTGAAGCCAGCAACTTCGCCAACGGCATGAAGAGCCTGAGCGGCACCCAGCTGGTCACCGTGGGCCGCAAGCTGGCCGCCGGTGCGTGGGTGGCCAAGGAATCGCCGGGCTACCTGAAGGGCCTGTACTCCTCGTCCAAGGCCGCGCTGACCTTCGCCCGCGCCGCCAAGATCAAGGTGCCGGGCAACGCCGAGTCGATGCTCGACAGCCTGTAATAGAAAGGACCGCCACGCATGCAGACCTCATACCGACTGTTGAGCCTGGCCCTCACCGCTACCCTGCTTGCCGCCTGCGGCAAGCAGGATGCACCGGTGGAGACCACGGCACCGAAGGCCGAAACCAAGCTGGATGCACCGGCTGAAAAGCCGCTGCGCGACGCCCCGGATTTCGGCGGCACCACCCAGGTGGCGCGCGAAGCCGATGGCATCGGCAGCACGCCGGAGCTGGCGGTGCTGGCAGCGCTGCAGTCGGCGGTGGCACAGGTCAATGGCGTGCGTGTCGCCAGCCAGATGCAGAGCCTGCGTGCAGGCCTGCATGTGGACGTGGATGGGGAACACGTCGGCGATATCCGCGCCGACGCGTTTTCCCAGCAGATGATTGCCGCCTCCCAGGGGGCGGTGCTGGGCTACGAGATCCTCTCGCAGGAAGAAGTCAGCCAGCTGGATGAAGAAGTGATTGCCCGCGTGCGCGCCAGCGACGCCGGCTCCCGTTATCTGGGGTCTGGCGCGCAGTCGTTCGAGGCCGATGCCACCCGCCGCACCATGCGCAGCTACTGGAAGGTGCGCGTGCGCGCCGACATCGCCAAATACCGTGCCCCGGACGAGCAGGGCCGGCCGAAGATCGTGGTGGCCCAGCCGCACGTTCGCAGCGGCACCTATGCCGTCGGCGATGGCCGTGTGGCCAGCGATGAAGTGGCCGCGGCCATTCGTGCGCGCCTGAACGACACGCTGACCCAGACCAAGCGCTTCATCGTGCTGGACCGTGAGTTCGGCGAGGAGATGCAGGCCGAGATCGACCACATCAACAGCGGCAACGTGCGCCTGCAGGACACCGCGCGGCTGGGCCAGCAGCTGGCCACCGACCTGATCCTGATTCCGACCATCGAACGTTTCGAGTACCCACGCAGCGTGCGCAACCTGCGCATGTCCGACCGCCAGGTGACCTCGTATTCGGGCGGCGGGCGCATCACCCTGCGCCTGATCAACGCCACCACCGGTGAGGTGGTGATGTCCGACAGCTTCGACCACCAGCTGGCTTCGACCGGCCCGAGCACCCTGCCGCGCGTGGTGGATGGCAAGGGCATGGCGGCGGCGATGATGGATTCGCTGTCCGGGCAGATCGGCACGGCGATCATCACCGAGATCTTCCCGGTGTCGGTGGTGGCCATGACCGGCGACCAGGTGGTGCTGAGCCAGGGCGGCGAATCGCTCAAGGCCGGCCAGCGCTGGCAGGCGGTGATGCTGGGTGAGGAACTGAAGGACCCGCAGACCGGCCGTTCGCTGGGCCGCAATGAAACCCCGTGCTGCACGATCCGGGTGGACCGCGTGGCGGCCCAGACCTCCTACGGCACCATCGAAGGTGGCGCGGACCTGGGTGGGGCGAACTTCAAGCCGGGTGCGATCGAGCTGCGCCAGTTGGCTGGGGCGGTGAAGCCGGCGGCAGCGGCGGCGCCCGCGTCGAACGGCGGTGGCGCGGCCAAGCCGAAGCCGGCGCGCGCCGCGGCACCGAAGGCGGCGGCACCGGCGGAAGATCCGAACTGGTGAATTTGTCGGGGGCTCACGACCAACGGTCGTGCGCGACCGGGGGTGGCGTCCGCCCCCCCGATTGTGTG
>NZ_JASCOP010000175.1:0-6677 GCF_029959395.1 Stenotrophomonas sp. PS02300 | reverse complement strand
GGGCGGGTTTGCGGGGGTGTGAGCGGCATGGATGCCGCGACCAAGCCCCCATGGATGGGTTTACGGCGTCCCCCGCAAACCCGCACCGACCCGCCAAACCAGGGAACCGATGACAACAGGCTGTTCGCCAGAATGCATGAAGCCGGGCGACGCCCGGCACAACGGCACGGTTATCGCGCCGATTGCGATGCGGGACCAGTACGCCCTGCCTGCTCGATCAGGTCCGCCAGCTCGTCCTGCTCGAACCCAGCCAACAGCCGCGCCTCGAGATTGAACGGGCCATACAGAAACCCGTTGGCATATTCCTTCAACAGCGCGATGAAGCGCGCCCGAGGCTCCACACCGGCACGTTCGCAATACCAGCGGTACCAGCGCGTCCCCGCAGCCACATGCGCCACTTCCTCGCGCAGGATGATCTCCAGCACATCGGCAGTAGCATGGTCGTTGGCCGAACGCAGCTTGGTGATCATCCCCGGCGTGACATCCAGCCCACGCGCCTCCAGCACGCGCGGCACCAGCGCCATCCGCGACAGGCCATCGTGCGCCGTCTTCTCGCACATCTCCCACAGCCCGTTGTGCGCCGCGAAATCGCCGTAATCGTGCCCGTGCGCCTGCAACCGCCCATGCAACAACAGGAAGTGGCGCGACTCATCATCGGCCACCCCCACCCAGTCCGCATGGAACGATCCTGGCAGCCCGCGGAAGCGATACACCGCATCCCACGCCAGATCGATGGCATTGAGCTCGATATGCGCAATCGCATGGATGAACGCCGCCCGCCCCTCCGCATTGCCCAACCCCCGCCGCGGCACCTCACGCGGGTGCACCAGCTGCAGCTGCGGCGGCCGCCCCGGCATGCGGATAGGCTCCGGCGGCGGCGCATCCGCGCGCACCTTCAACAGCCCCGCGCGGAACTGCGCCGCGTACTGCTGCGTCAGCGCCACCTTGCGCAGCGGGTCCGCCTCGGCCATGCACTGCTGCGCCGCGCGCAGCAGGTCACCGGCCGCCTCGTCCCGCGGCAACGTCGCGCTCACCGCCAGGCCTCAGGCGCGGCGCTTGTGCTTGGCATCGTCCGAACGCAACTGCTGGATGCGCTCGAAATAGCCCGGCTCGATACCCGTCGGGTACACACCGTTGAAGCACGACGAATCGAACGACTTCAGCTCCGGGTTGCCCTCGCGCACCGCCGCTTCCATGTCCTCGATGTCCTGGTAGATCAACCAGTCGCAGCCCAGGTGCGCCTCGATTTCTTCCACGCTGCGGTTGTGCGCCACCAGCTCCTCGGCCGCCGGCATGTCGATGCCGTAGATGTTCGGATAGCGCACCGGCGGTGCCGCGCTGGCCAGGTACACCTTGCGTGCACCGGCGTCGCGCGCCATCTGCACGATCTGCTGGCTGGTGGTGCCGCGCACGATCGAATCGTCCACCAGCAGCACCACCCGGTTGCGGAACTCCAGGTGGATCGGGTTGAGCTTGCGGCGCACCGACTTCACCCGCTCACCCTGCCCCGGCATGATGAAGGTGCGGCCGATGTAACGGTTCTTGATGAAGCCTTCGCGGTACTTCACCCCGAGCACGTTCGAGATTTCCAGCGCCGCATCGCGCGAGGTATCCGGGATCGGGATGATCGTGTCGATGTCGTGGTCCGGGCGCAGGCGCAGGATCTTCTCGCCCAGCTTGATGCCCATGCGCATGCGCGCCTTGTGCACCGACACGTTGTCGATCATCGAATCGGGGCGTGCGAAATACACGTACTCGAAGATGCACGGGCTGTGCTCGGCCGGCTCGGCACACACTTCCGAGAACAGCTCGCCACGCGCGGTGATCACCAGCGCCTCGCCCGGGCGCACATCGCGCACGCGCTGGAAGCCCAGCACGTCCAGCGCCGACGATTCCGAGGCCACGATGTACTCATCACCTTCGGCGTGGGCGCGCTTGCCCAGCACCAGCGGGCGGATCCCGTGCGGGTCGCGGAAGGCCACCAGGCCCAGGCCCAGCACCACGCTGATCACCGCGTAGCCGCCCTTGCAGCGGCGGTGCACGCCGGCCACGGCGCGGATCGCCGCTTCCGGGGTCAGCTGGCGCTGCGCGTCCAGTTCGAACGCGAACACGTTCAACAGCACTTCGCTGTCCGAATCGGTGTTGACGTTGCGGCGGTCCTGCTCGAACACCTGCTGGCGCAGCGCCTCGGTGTTGATCAGGTTGCCATTGTGGGCCAGCGCGATGCCGTACGGCGAATTGACGTAGAACGGCTGCGCCTCGTCCATGCCTTCGGAACCTGCGGTCGGGTACCGCACATGGGCGATACCGACGCGGCCTTCCAGGGTGGACATGGTCTTGGCGTCGAACACATCACGCACCAGGCCGTTGGCCTTCTGCACGCGCAGCCGGGTGCCATCCGCGGTGGCGATGCCCGCCGCGTCCTGGCCACGATGCTGGAGGACGGTCAGGCCGTCATACAACTGCCCGGCGACGTTCTGGTTGCCGACAATACCGACGATGCCACACATGGTGCGAATCTCCGCTGGGCTGGGCCCATCTACTGTGAAGGTGGCCGTGCCTGGCCGGGGGAACCGCTCCGTGCCGGAGCGGTGTCGTCCGGGCGCACGAGCGCCGGGTCGATGTTCTGGGGGGAGACTGGCCGTGCCTGGTTGGCCCACACATCGGCGGGGTCCACCGCCTGCTGCGGGGTCTCATCCAGCGGTCGCGGCCATCCGCGCCCACCCAGCAACTGGCCAAGGACGCCATTATCGCCTGTCGCGCCCGGCTTGCCCAACTCTCCGATGGGCAGTTGCGCCATGTTCACCTCCGGCAGCGCCATCGGCATCCCCTGCAGGCCCTGCATGTCCTTCAGGTTGGGCATCTGCGGCAGCTCGGGCATGCGCGGCATCTTGGCCTGCATCCAGCCCACCCCGGGGTCGAGCATCGCGCGCAGGTGCGAGTCGCGCCAGGTCGCTTCCCGGGTCAGCGGGGTGTACGAGCCCAGCAGCAGCAGCGCGCAGGCGATCAGGCCGCCCCGGGCCAGGCCCAGGCCGGCACCCAACATGCGGTCGGCGCCGTTCAGGCTGGTCGAGCGCACCGCCTGGCGGATCACCAGGCCGATCGCCCAGACCGAGACCATCACCAGCAGGAACACGGTGAGGTAGCCGGCGAAATAGTGGCCGGTGCCCGGCGCGGCCGGGGCGGACCACCACGCGGCGGCGCTGCGCCCGAACATCAGCGCGGCCCAGCCGCCCAGCAGCCACGAGAACGTGCTGATGACGATGCTGACGAAACCGCGCATCACCCCGAGCAGGGTCGAGATGCCGATCACCGCCAGCAGCACGAAATCAATCATGTGCGGGGGGCCGCATCAGGGATGCGGCCGGACCATGCCGGCCACGCCGACCTTCGACGCAACCTGGGCCTTGAGGTTCTCCGCCTCTGCACGGTTGGCGACGGGACCGACGCGCACGCGGTTGAGCGTGCCCTTGTCGGTACGTACCTGCTCCACGAACGCACTGAAGCCAGCCGCGCGCACCTTGTCGCGCAGGGCGTTGGCTTCGGTCGCCTGGCCGAACGCGCCCAGCTGCACGGCGAAGCCGACGCTGCTGGCCGCCGGGGCGGTCGGCACGGCCACGGGCTTGGCGGCCGCGGTGGCGGGTTCGGGCTTGGCTGCGGCCGGCTTCGGCTCCGGCTTGGGTGCTTCCGGCTTCGGTGCCGGCTTGGCCGCCGCCACCGGTTCGGGCGGCAGCGTTTCGGTCTTCACCGTAGCGGCGGCCGGCGCGGCAGCGGCGCTGGATGCGGCCGGTGCCGTCGTGGCGGCCGGAGTGGGTGCCGGAGCAGCAGCCACGGCGGTATCGGCGCGCGCGTCCAGGGTCACCACTTCGGCCTTGACGTCGTTACGCACCTTGACCGCTTCCAGGCGCGCCGCTTCGGCCTGCGCGCGATCGGCATACGGCCCCACGCGCACGCGCCAGGCCTGGCGGCCGTTGATCGTGGCAGGTTCGCTGAAGCCCGGCAGCTGGGCCTTCTTCAGGAACGCGATCACCGCGTTGGCGTCGGCCTGGCTGCCATAGGCGCCAAAGCTGACCGCATAGTTGCCCGCGGCCACCGCCGGCGAGGTATCGGCGGCCGCCGGCTCGGCCGGTGCGGCTGCGTCCTGCTGCAGCGGCTGGGTGCTGGAGACCCCGCTCTGCAGGCCGGTGGCGCCACCGGTCGGCGCGACCAGCGGCAGTTCACGGGTCTGGAACTGGCCATCGGCCGGCGCGTCCGGCGCGGTGATCGGCACGTTGGCCACGCCACTGTCAGGGGCAGGCCCCTTGACCAGCATGGGCAGGAAAATCACGGCCAACGCCACCAGGACGATGGCACCAATCAGTCGCTGTTTCAGAGGAGTATCCACGGAAGGCAGGCAGGGCGGCGCGGCGGAATGCCACGGCGATTATACGGGCGCACGCGTGTGCGGCGTCGAAGACGGCTGAACGTTGTCGCTTGCTGCCCGCCTCAGCAGGCGTTTTCCAGCCACAGCAAGGCCTGCGCGGCGGTATGGAAGGAACCAAACACCAGCACGCGGTCGCCGGCCTTGGCTACGGACAGGGCCTGCTGCAGTGCCGTGGCCACATCGGCATGGGGGGACGCACCGGCGGCGGCGGTGCCGGCCAGGCGTGCCTGCAGGGCCGCCGCGCTCTGTGCGCGCGCACCTTCCAGCCCGGCCAGGTGCCAGCCATCGACGCGGTCGGCCAGCGCCTCGACCACGCCTTCGGCGTCCTTGTCCTGCAGCGCGGCGAACACGGCCACGGTACGCCCGGTGATCGGCGCGGCCTTCAACGCAGCAGCCAGCTCACGCGCGGCCTGCGGGTTGTGGCCGACATCGACCAGCACCTCCACGCCATTGCGCTCGAACGCCTGCAGGCGGCCGCGGATGCGGGCCTGGGCCACGCCCTCGACGATGGCCGCACGCGGCAGTGGCTTGTCCAGCGCGCGCAGGGCGGCAATCGCCGAGGCGGCATTGCGCAGCTGGATCGGGCCGCGCAGCGCCGGCATCGGCAGTTCGATGCGGAAGCCCACGTCACGCCAGGACCAGTGCTGGCCGTCGATGGCATCGGCGAAGAAATCGCTGCCACCGCGGATCGCGTTGGCGCCCAGCAGGTAGGCGCGCGCCAGCACGCTGGACGGCGGATCGGTCTCGCCCAGGATCACCGGCTTCCAGCCGCGGATGATGCCGGCCTTTTCCACGCCGATCGCCTCGCGATCCTCGCCCAGCCAGTCGGCATGGTCGATGTCCACGGTGGTGATCACCGCGACGTCGGCATCGACGATGTTGACCGCATCCAGGCGCCCGCCCAGCCCCACTTCCAGCACGGCCAGGTCGAGCCCGGCCTGCGCGAACAGGTGCAACGCGGCCAGCGTGCCGTACTCGAAGTAGGTCAGCGTGGTGCTGCCGCGCGCGTCTTCGATGGCATTGAAGGCGGCGATGAGCGCCGCGTCGGGGGCGTCCTCACCGTCGATGCGCACGCGCTCGTTGTACTGCAGCAGGTGCGGCGAGGTGTACGCGCCCACCTTCCAGCCCGCCGCCCGCGCGATGGCCTCGATGAAGGCCACCGTGGAGCCCTTGCCGTTGGTGCCGCCCACCACGATGGTGTGCGGCGCCGGCTGGCCCAGGCCCATGGCGGTGGCCACCGCACGTACGCGCTCCAGCCCCATGTCGATGGTGGCCGGGTGCTGCTGCTCGATGTAGCTGAGCCATTCGGCGAGGGAATGCGGGCGGGCGGTCGTCATGGCGATAGATCGTGGTGGTCGTGGAACGGAAAACGAAAACGGGGTGGAATCACAGCGCGCGGTGCTTGGCCTCGCCAAAGAACGGCGTGTGATGCGCGCAGTCGTTCAGGCGCACTACTTCCAGGCTGTCCAGGTCGGCGCCTTCGAGCAGGTTGAGCGTGGTCGGCGCCTGGCGGAAGGTCCACAGGCGCGACAACGGCAGGCCCAGGATCCGGCACAGGATCACCCGGTTGACCGCGTCGTGGGCCACCACCAGCAGCGTGTCGTGCTCGCCCAGCCCTTCGGCGGCGCGGGCCAGGCCGCGCCAGCTGCGGTCCAGCACCAGCCGCAGCGATTCGCCACCGGGCATCAGCACCGTATCGGGCTCGTCGCGCCAGGCCTGCAGGCGCGACGGGTCTTTTTCGTTGATTTCGCTGGCCAGCAGGCCTTCCCACTCACCGTGGGCGATTTCCTGCAGCTCCGGCTCGGTCAGCAGCATGTCGGCGCGGTCGGCACCGAGGGCCAGCTGCGCGGTGCGCTGCGCGCGCGACAGCGGCGAGGCGACGGCACGGGTGATGTCCACCGACTTCAGGCGTTCACCCAGGGCCTGGGCCTGGGCTTCGCCGATCGGCGACAACGGGATATCGATCTGGCCCTGGTAACGGCCTTCGGCATTCCAGGGGGTTTCGCCGTGGCGGGCAAGCAGGATGCGCATGCGAACTAGAGGTCCTTGGGGGAGAGGAGAACAGTCGCAATCGTTCACATGATGTGAATGATCGTGGGGGAGCGGCCATCATACCTTGCCCAGCAAACGGTTCTTCTTCCGTCTTCGATCAGGTTCATCGCGGGCGTTGGGGGCCCCGCCGCGGCCGGCAGGCCCCTGTGCAAAATTCCCCCCGCCTGGGCGCGCGCGCCGCCCCCACACCCAGAAAACGAGA
>NZ_JASCOP010000174.1:0-6771 GCF_029959395.1 Stenotrophomonas sp. PS02300 | reverse complement strand
GTCGTCGCCTACCGCTTAGAAATTGGCCCGCAGATTGAACAACACGCGCCGCGGTTCGCCCCAATACCCCGAATTGAAGAACCCGACATTGCGGTAGTACACCTTGTCGAACAGGTTGGTCACGGTCACCCCCACGCTCACGTTGTCGGTGATCCGGTAGCGCCCCATCAGGTCGAACAGCACATACCCGCCCTGGCGCATCTTGCCGGTGGCAGTGATCGGGGCCCCGGCAGCGGTGTAGCGTCCGGTGGGGATCGGCTGCATCTGGTAGATCTCGCTCTGCACGCTGAACCCACCGCCGACCATCCACCTGCCGTGGCGCCAGGTGGTGTTGAAGCGCGCCAGCTGCATGGGGCTGGTACTGGCGAAGCGGCTGCCATCCGGGTTGGTGCTGTAGGCGTAGGTGTAGCCGCCGGTCATGCTCCAGGTGTCGGTGATCGAACCGGACAGTTCGAACTCGGCCCCGTTGGTTTCAATGCCCTTGCTGGCGATGTAGGGCACGCTGCCGTCGGGCAGCACGATGTCGGCGCCGGCCGGGTCGCGCGTGGCCACGTTGTCCTGCTTCATGTAGAAGCCGTTGAGCGAGCCGTACAGGCGGCCGCCGAAGAACTCGCCCTTGAAGCCATATTCGTAGTTGCTGCCGGTCACCGGGTCCAGCAGCTGGTTGTTGATGTCGCGCAGCGCGGTGGCCTGGAACACATCGGAATAGCTGGCGAACGCGGAGATGTTCGCGCTGAGGTCGTAGATGGCGCCCAGGTACGGGGTCGGCTCATGCGCGGTGGTGCGCGCGCTGCGCCCGGTGAACACACCGTTGACGTCGAAGTTGTCGGTGCTGCTCTTGTAATCCGAATAGCGCACGCCGGCGATGACCTTGAGCGGATCGATCGGATTCAGGCGCATCGCCGCGTAGTAGCCGGTCTCGGTGGTGGTGGTGGTGCTGGAGGGAATGCCGTAAATGAACGTGGTCGGCTTGCCGATGTTGCCGTCCCAGCTGTAGATGCTGGGGAAGGCGGCCACGTTGTAAGGGCGCGAGCTGATGCCGGCGCGGATCGTGTCCAGGTCGCGGTCGTAGTGGTTCACGCCCACCACCAGTTCGTGCTGGCGCCCGAACAGCTGGAACGGTCCCGATGCATACAGGTCGAAGGCATCTTCGCGGGTTTCGGACACCGAATAGGTATCGGCGATGCGCAGGCCCAGGCCGGTGACCGGGTCGGCCCAGTTGCCGGTGTTGGATCCCGCCAGCAGCAGGCTGTCGGTGTCGGTGTTGCGGCGGTTGTAGGCCAGCCGACCGCTCCAGCCGGCAGCAAACTGCTGTTCCAGGGTGAGGAAGTAGTTGGTGCTCTCGCGGTTCCATTCGTTCCAGCGTGCCGCAGCGCTGTAGGAGCGCGGCATCTTCGCGGTGCTGCCATCGCGGAAGAACAGCGGCGAGGCGCTCCAGGCGCCGCCATCGGATTCGGTCTTGAGGTAATCGATGCCGGCGCGCAGGCGGGTGTTGTCGGTGAGGTCGGCTTCGATCACGCCGTACAGGCTGGGCGATTTGTCATGCTGGAAACGCACCCAGCTTTCCTTGTCGGTGTAGGCGCCGACGAAGCGGCCGCGCACACGGCCGCTGTCGGTCAGCGGGCCGGACACGTCCACTTCGCCGCGCTTGTAGTCCCACGAGCCGGCGCTGAGGCTGGTGCTGGCCTGGAAGCTGTCGGTCGGACGCTTGCGCACCATGTTGACCGTGGCCGAGGGATTGCCCGAGCCGGTCACCAGGCCGCTGGCGCCGCGCACGATTTCGATGCGTTCGTAGATCGAGGTGTCGCTGAGGATCGAGTTGCCGCCGGCACCGGTGGTGTAGTTGGTCGGCACGCCATCGAACATGAAGTTGTTGATCGCAAAGCCACGCGCGGTGAACAGGGTGCGGTTGCTGTCGTACGACTGCACGGTCACGCCCGGGGTCTGCTGCAGCACTTCGGCGATGGTGATGAGGTTGAAATCCTCGATGCGCTGGCGGGTGAACACCGTGAGCGACTGCGGGGTTTCGCGCAGGGTCAGCGGCAGCTTGGTGGCGGTGTTGGTGCCGTACACCTGGTAGCCCTCGGTGCGCTGGGTGACCAGCACCTTGTCCAGCTCGGTGGTCTTCGGGGTATCGCCATCCGGCGCGGCCACCGATTGGGCCAGCGCCAGCGTGGGTGCCGTGGCAGCCAGCGCCAGGCACAGGGCAAGGGTGTTCCGGCGCGGGGCGCCAGCGGTGCGGAAACGGGACATGGGAAAACCTCGGTGGCAGCGAAGATCAGGAATCGGGCGCGCGCGATGCGGCGGGGCGTGGCGAGGGTCGCGCCGTGGGCGCGGTCCGGTAGCTGAGCCAGAGCAGGGGCAGGGCAGCGCCAGCAGCGAGGATGCCGCAGCCGGCGATGACGCCGTAGGCGATGCCCCAGGCGCCGATGCTGCAGGCCACGGCGGCGGTCAGTGCGAGCCAGCCGAGCAGCCGCAGCCGGCGCCGGCGCGCCAGCGCAGGGGCGGCACCGAAGACATCCCGGTGGTGGCGTTCCATGGCCAGCGACAGGCACAGGAAGCCGAGCAGCGACAGCAGCAGCGCAAGCAGGGTCATGCGCCGGGCCCGGTTGCGGGGGCTGCGCTGGCGCGTGGCGCACGCACGCGGCGCTGCGCCGGCACGTGCCGGTTTACCTTGCGCGCGGCCCACAGCAGGCCTGCACCGATCAGCAGCAGGCCGACATCCATGCCGCCCTTGGCCAGGTCGCCTGCGGCAAATGCCGCGAGCATGCCGCCGTGCCAGGCCGCCACGTTGAACACCGGCAGCAGCACGGCGAGCACGCCGGCACAGGCGAGCTGTTCCACCCACGCGCGGCGCGGCAGGCGCAGCGTGGCATGCAGCAGGCAAAGCGCCCACGCGGCGAAGAACACGCTGATTTCAGCCTTGGAGCGCTGCTCCAGTGCGGTCGGCAGCAGCCGGTTGCCCCACAGGAACGCGAGCATCGCCACCGGCAGGCCGGCCACGAAGCCGATGTTGAGGCGTTCCACGATGCGGAAGCCCAGGTGCGGGCGGTCGGCACCGGGCAGTTGCTCGCGCCGTTTCACCGTCCACAGCACCAGCCCGGTGGCCACCATCAACGTGCCGGCTACGCCGGACAGGAAGAACAGCCAGCGCATGGCGGTGGGGGCGAAACGCGCGGCGTGCATGCCGATCATGCCGTCGCGGGTGTAGACCGTGGCCGAGCGTGCCGAGGGGCCACCCAGCAGCGCGCCATGCGCGTCGAAGCGCAGCGGTTCGCCGTTGTCGGCGATGCGGTCGCCACTGTCGCGGCGCAGGGTAATGCGCATCGCCGCATCGCCGGGCTGGTCGACCACCACGGATGCGGCATGGCCTTCGCCCCACTGGCGTGCGGCCACCGGCAGCAGCGCCGCCAGCGCCGGTGGCGTGGCGGCCTGGCCCAGCGGTTCAACCTTGGCCTCGCGCGGGAACAGCTCGGCGAAGAACGCATCGCGCCCGCCGAAGTTGGCATCCACCGCCCACGGCATGTACACCGTCATCAGCGTGATCAAGCCGGTGTAGGTGATCATCAGGTGGAACGGCAGCGAGAGCACCGCCAGTGCGTTGTGCCCATCCAGCCAGCTGCGCTGGCCCTTGCCGCGGCGCAGGGTGAAGAAGTCGGCGAAGATCTTCTTGTGGATGATCACGCCGCTGACGATGGCCACCAGCATGAACATCGTGCAGAAGCAGACGAACCAGCGCGCCCAGATCACCGGCACGTAGTGCAGGTCGAAGTGCAGGCGATAGAAGAAATCGCCGCCGCGCGTGTCGCGCGCCTGCACCGGGGTGCCGTTGGCATCCAGCGTGGCCTGCCACGGGTTGGGCTGGCCGCGCTTGGGTTCCGGTGCATCCTTGGGCTGCCAGCGCACCGCAGTGGCGTTGCTGCGGCTGCCGGGCAGTTCGATGGACCAGCGCGTGGCATCCGGCGCCGTGCGCGCCAGGAAGGCCTGCGCCTGTTCCAGTGCGATTCCGCTACTGGCCGGCAGGGTCAGTTCCGGCTGCATCCAGCGGGTCAGTTCCACCCGCCAGTAGCTGGCGGTGCCGGCGATGAAGATCAGGTACAGCACCCAGCCGACCACCAGGCCGGACCAGGTGTGCAGCACCGCCTGCGACTGGCGGAAGCCCTGGCTCATGCCACGCTCCCGTCCAGCAGGGTGGACAGTGCCATGCCGACGCAGGCAGCCAGCGCCAGTCCGACCGCCGCCCGCGCAATGCTGCGCGCGGCATAGGCCCAGATCGCGGCGAGGGTGTAGATCACGAACGAGGCCATGGTCGCGGCCAGCGCGGCGTCAGCCAGGCTGCCGGGCAGCAGGCGCGCCAGCGCGGCGGCCCAGGTGGCCGCGACCGTGTAGCCGCCGAGCAGGGCCAGCGCGCCTCGCGCCCAGAGCACACCGTTGCCTGCCTTGCGCTTCGGGGCGCGGCGTGGGGTGGCACCGGCCGGTACGGTCGGGGACGGGGAGGGCGGTTGCGAACGGGGCACGGCGGCGGCGGGCTGCAAAGCAATTGAGAATCAATATTATTTGACGTGGGCCAGCCTGTCGAATCCCTCGATCGAGGGATGCGCCGTGCCAGCCCTTGTGCTGCAGCGGTTTCCGGGCGCACCCATGCCCAGGCGGCGCGACCTGCAATGTTATAAACACCGTAATAGTCTCCCCGGCAGCTGCCGCAGTAGGCTTTGCCCATTGCACAGGAGCTGTTGCCATGGGTCACGACCACGATCACCTGCCGAGCGAGATCCGCCACGAGAAGCCGTTGTGGTGGGCGCTGGGGCTCACCACCACCTTCCTCATCGTGGAGGTGGTGGGCGCGTTCTGGACCAACAGCCTGGCGCTGCTGTCCGATGCGGCGCACATGGCCACCGACACGCTGGCGCTGATGATCGCGCTGGTGGCGGTGCGGCTGAGCCGGCGTCCGCCGGATGCGCGGCGCACCTACGGGTATGCGCGGCTGGAAGCGCTGGGCGCGATGATCAACGGCGGCATGCTGTTCGTGGTGGCCGGCTACATCCTGTGGGAAGCAGTGGCGCGGTTCCGGCAGCCGCAGGAGATCGCGTCGACCGGGATGCTGGTGATTGCGGCGTTCGGGCTGGTGATCAATCTGATTTCGATGCGTCTGCTGCGCGCGGGCAGCGGCGAGAGCCTCAACGTGAAGGGCGCGTACCTGGAAGTGTGGGCAGATATGCTGGGGTCGGTGGCGGTGATCATCGGTGCGCTGCTGATCCGCTGGACCGGCTGGAAGCCGATCGATCCAATCCTGGCGGTGCTGATCGGGCTGTGGGTGCTGCCGCGCACGTGGGTGCTGATGCGCGAGGCGATCAACGTGTTGTTGGAGGGCGTGCCGAAGGGCATCCAGGTGGAGGCGGTGCGGGCGCGGTTGTGTGCACACGACGGGGTCCAGGATGTGCACGATCTGCATGTGTGGGCGCTGGCGTCGAGCACGCCGGCGCTGACCGCGCATGTGGTGATTGCCGAAGGGGTGGATGCGGACGGGCTGCGCCGGCGGCTGGGCACGGCGCTGCACGAGGATTTCGGCATCGATCATGTGACGCTGCAGATCGAGGCGGACCATTGCGGGGATGATTGCGGCGATGGCACGCCGGTGGGGAAGGCCGGCCACGGCGATCACGATCACGACCATGGCCATGACCACGCGGGGCATGCGCATGGGCGGACACACGAGCCGCGCCGCAGCAGTCCGGACGCGCAGGGCCATCACGGGCATCCACATCCCTGAACCGGCGGGTGCCGCTACAATGGCGGCCTGCCTTGCCATCCCCTCGGAGAAACCGCAGTGACCCGGAAACTCGTACTGTTGCGCCACGGCCAGAGCCAGTGGAACCTGGACAACCGCTTCACCGGTTGGGTGGACGTGGAACTGACCGAGCACGGCCGCAGCGAAGCTGCCGCCGCTGGCCGCCTGATGCGCGAAGAGGGGCTGCAGTTCGATGTGGCGCACACGTCGGTGCTGAAGCGGGCGATCCACACGCTGCAGGGCGCGCTGGCCGAGCTGGACCAGGACTGGCTGCCGGTGAGCAAGAGCTGGCGCCTGAATGAGCGTCATTACGGTGGTCTGCAGGGCCTGGACAAGGCCGAGACGGCGGCCAAGCACGGCGAGGACCAGGTCAAGATCTGGCGCCGTTCGTACGACATCCCGCCGCCGGCGATGGACCGCGAGGATCCGGGCCACCCGATCCACGACCGCCGCTATTCGACGCTGGACCGCAATGCGCTGCCGGGTACGGAGTCGCTGGCAACCACGCTGGAACGCGTGCTGCCGTACTGGTTCGATGCGATCGCGCCGCAGCTGAAGGATGGCAAGACGGTGCTGGTCACCGCGCACGGCAATTCGCTGCGCGCGCTGTACAAGTACCTCAACAACGTCTCCCAGGAAGCCATCCTGGAGCTCAACATTCCGACCGGTATTCCGTTGCTGTTCGAGCTCAACGATGACCTGACCGTGCAGTCGTTCCGCTACCTGGGCGACCCGGAAGCAGCGCGCAAGGCCGCTGAGGCTGTGGCGAACCAAGGCAAAGCGAAATAATTGCCTGATTGCATGACGCCGTAGAGCCGGGCCCTGCCCGGCTGCTGTTGGATTCCGCGAACAGCCGCGGGCTCAATGCATCTGCGGCTTGGCGGGACGGTGCGGGTTTGCGGGACACGCCGTGAATCCGTCCATGGAGGCTTGTAGAAAACATCCATGTTTTCTACAGTCCCGCAAACCCGCCCCGTCCCACC
>NZ_JASCOP010000173.1:0-6774 GCF_029959395.1 Stenotrophomonas sp. PS02300 | reverse complement strand
GTGATCTACCGCGCGGACGTGATCGTTTATGGCCGGCGCGCCGGGTAGGTCACGACCGTTGGTCGTGACCTGACCCGTCACGCGTCGTGGTTCAAGCGCTCGCCGGTTTCGGCATCGAAGAAATGCAGCCCCTGCGGCTGGATCGCCACGCGGATGGTGCCGCCCACCGCCGGCAAGGCCTGCGGTGCCACGCGCATCACCAGCGCCTGGTTGCCGTGGGTCATGTTGACGAAGATCTCGTTGCCGACCGGTTCGATGCCATCGATGGTGGCCTCGAACGCGGTGGCATCGCCCGCCGCGGCCGGCTGCAGGTGCTCCGGGCGGACGCCGACGGCCAGCGTGCGGCCGATCCAGGCCGGATCGATCGTCGCCTCGCCCAGCGGCGCACGCAGCGCCGCCTCGCTGACCACCACCCCACCCTCGCCGCGTTCCAGCGTGCCGCGCAGCACGTTCATCGCCGGGCTGCCGAGGAAGCCGGCCACGAACAGGTTGGCCGGGCGGTCGTACAGCGCCATCGGCGTGTCGATCTGCTGGATCACCCCGTCCTTGAGCACCACGATCCGCTGGCCCAGGGTCATCGCCTCGACCTGGTCGTGGGTCACGTAGATCATGGTGGTGCCCAGCTTGCGGTGCAGCTGCGCGATTTCGGTGCGCACGCTGTGGCGCAGCTTGGCATCCAGGTTCGACAGCGGCTCATCGAGCAGGAACACCGCCGGTTCGCGCACCAGCGCACGCCCCAGCGCCACGCGCTGGCGCTGGCCGCCGGACATCGCCTTGGGCAGCTTGTCGAGCATCTCGGTCAGGCCCAGCGTCTGCGCCGCTTCGTTCACGCGCTTGGCGATGGTCGCCTTGTCGTGGCCGCGCAGCTTCAGGCCGAAAGCCAGGTTCTCGGCCACGGTCATGTGCGGGTACAGCGCATAGCTCTGGAACACCATGGCGATGTCGCGGTCTTTCGGCGCCACGTCGTTGACCACGCGGTCGCCGATGCTCAGCGTGCCACCGCTGATTTCCTCAAGGCCGGCGACCATGCGCAGCAGGGTCGACTTGCCACACCCCGACGGTCCCACCAGGACCATCAATTCCCCATCGGCTACTTCAAAGGTCGCGCCCTGGACGGCCACCTGGCCGTTGTCGTACACCTTGCGCACGCCCTGCAACTGCACTTTTGCCATATCACCCATTCCAGTCCGCCCGCTGCCGGGCTGTTGATGCGGAACTGCCTTCGGCCCTCCCGATGGCAGGTCGATGGCGTGGTGCCGCATGACGGCGACCACTGCAATCGAATACAGTCTGCTCATTCTGCCATGTAAACGTTTTCACGTGGCAGTATCCAATGGTCGGTCATGACCGCGTCGCTGTCGGGGCGTGTCATGCCCCATGATGGGCGGGCCCGCACCTGTTCATGTTGCGACTGCAGCAACCGGACACCGCGGCCAGCTTGACCCCCGAGAACATAGACGAGAAGCGATTGACAACGATGTCACCCGGATCTGAAACTCGAGCGATGCACGATACCCTCTTCCTGTTTGGCGCCACCGGCGACCTCGCCCAGCGCTACCTGTTCCCTTCGTTGCTGCGCCTGCTGGGCGATGGCCTGCTGCCGGAAGACTTCAAGGTCCGCGCACTGGCACTGTCCCCGCACGACACCGACGCCTTCCGCCAGATCCTGCGCCCGCGCCTGCAGCAGGCGATGCCGGCGGCCAGCCTGGACGACATCCAGTCGCTGCTGGACCGCATCGACTACCGTTCGGTGGACCTGCGTGATCCGCAGTCGGTGGCCGACTCGGTCAGCGACCTGGTGGATCGCAGATGCGTGAGCTACCTGGCCATTCCGCCGGGCCTGTACATCTCCACCTGCGAGGGCCTGGCCCTGGGTGGCGCGCTGGCCGCGCCGGCGCGGCTGATGCTGGAAAAGCCGATCGGCAGCGACAGCGCCAGCGCCGAACAGATCCTGACCACCATCGGCCAGTGGATCGACGAAGACCGCGTGTTCCGCCTGGACCACTACCTGGGCAAGGCGGCGGTGCAGAACCTGATCGCACTGCGCTTCGGCAACACGCTGCTCGAGGCGGTGTGGAACCGCAACTACATCGAATCGGTGCACATCCTGGTCGCCGAAAGCGAAGGCGTGGATGGCCGCGACGCCTACTACGCGCGTTCGGGCGCGCTGCGCGACATGGTCCAGAGCCACATCCTGCAGCTGCTATGCCTGGTGGCGATGGAACCGCCGGCGTCGCTGGAAGCCGACCGCATCCGCGATGAGAAGGTTAAAGTGCTGCGCGCCCTGCGCCCGCTCGATGCCAAGCATGCGGCGCGCGACAGCGTGCGCGGCCGCTACACCGCCGGCACCATCAACGGCCAGCCCGCGCAGGCCTACCAGCCGCCGGAAGGCAGCGATGTGGAAACCTTCGCCGGGGTCACCGCGCATATCGACAACTGGCGCTGGTCCGGCGTGCCGTTCCACCTGGTCACCGGCAAGCGCCTGGCCGAGCGCACCACCCGCGTGGTGGTCAACCTCAAGCCGGTCACGCATTGGCTGTTCGAGCGTCCCGACCGCGCCAACGCCACGCCCAACCGCATCACCTTCCAGCTGCAGCCGCAGGAAAACATCGAGCTGGGTCTGATGAGCAGCCTGGCTGGCCCGGAATGGGGCGCGCTGGAACTGCACCCACTGGAGCTGGAACTGTCTGTGCCGACCGGCCTGCACCGCCGCATCGCCTACGAGCGCCTGTTCCTGGATGCCTTCAACGGCAACCATGCGCTGTTCGTGCGCGACGATGAAGTGCGCGCGGCCTGGGCCTGGATCGACAGCGTCAGCGATGCCTGGAAGGAAGCGCAGCTGCCGCTGCAGCCCTACCCGGCCGGCGAATGGGGTCCGGAACAGGCGTTCGGCTTCCTGCCCGCCGATGTGGATGCCGAGGCCAACCGCAAGGATCGCGCATGACGGTGTCAACCCAACCGGCGCTGGTGGCCGATATCGGGGGCACCAACGCCCGCTTCGCACTGGCTGACACCAGCCTGGCCGCGCCGCTGCTCAAGGACAGCATCCGCGAGTTCGTGGTGGCCGATTTCCCGTCGCTGGGCGATGCCGCGCGGCATTACCTGGAGCAGATCGGTGCTGAGGCACGCCGCGGCGTGTTCGCCGTGGCCGGCCGCGTCGATGGTGACGAGGCGCGCATCACCAACCACCCGTGGGTGATCTCGCGCATGCGCACCGCGCACATGCTCGGCTTCGATGACCTGCACCTGATCAACGACTTCGCCGCGCAGGCGATGGCAATCTCGCTGCTGCAGCCGCAGGACGTGGTCCAGGTCGGTGGCGCGGCGTGGGTGCCGGGCCAGCCCGGCCAGCCGCGCAACTATGCGGTGATCGGCCCGGGCACAGGGCTGGGCGTGGGCGGGCTGATCCTTCGCCACGGCCGCTGCTACCCGCTGGAAACCGAGGGTGGCCACGTCAGCTTCCCGCCCGGCACGCCGGAGGAGATCCGCATCCTGGAGATCCTGTCCGAGCAGTTCGGTCGGGTCTCGAATGAACGCCTGATCTGCGGGCCGGGCTTGGTCAACATCCATCGCGCGGTGTGCGAGATGGCCGATGTCGACCCGGGCCAGCTGCAGCCGGTGGACGTCACCGCGCGCGCCCTGCACGGCGATCCTCAGGCGATGCGCACGGTGGACCTGTTCTGCGCGGTGTTCGGCGCCATTGCCGGCGACCTGGTGCTGATCCAGGGCGCATGGGACGGCGTATTCCTGACCGGCGGGCTGGTACCGAAGATGCTCGATTCGCTCCAGCATTCCGGCTTCCGCCAGCGCTTCGAACACAAGGGCCGGTTCTCGTCGATCATGGCCCGGGTGCCGTCGCTGGCGGTGATGCACCCGCACGCGGGCCTGCTGGGCGCGGCCGCCTACTCGGCCGATCTCGAACGCGACCTGCCAGGAGGCGCCGCATGAATGCACTTGAAGAAACCAACCGCTTCACCCTGATCCGCCACACCGATGCCGATGCGTGGATCGAGACGATCGCGGCCGAAATGGCGCAGATCCTCAACCATGACATCGGCGCCGCGGGCCGGGCCCGGATGCTGCTGTCCGGCGGCACCACGCCGGCGCCGGTGTACCAGGCGCTGGCCGAACTGGACGTGCAGTGGGACCGCGTGGAAGTGAGCCTGGTCGACGAGCGCTGGCTGTCGCCGCAGGACCGCGACAGCAATGCCTGGCTGGTTCGCCAGAGCCTGCTCAACCGCGCCGAGGGCGCGCACTTCGATCCGCTGGTGCGGGTGGGCAAGCCGTTGCCGGAATGCGTCTACACCGCCAACCTGCAGGCGCAGCACACCGAGGCACCGTCGCTGGCCGTGTTCGGCATGGGCAATGACGGGCATACCGCTTCGTTGTTCCCCGGCTCCAAGGACCTGGCCCGCGCGCTGGAAAGCACCCTGCCCTACGCCGCGCTGGATGCCACCGGTTGCCCCGGATCGAACCAGTGGCCGCTGCGCATCACACTGACTCCGCACGGCATGCGCCAGTGCCGCCAGCGGCTGCTGCTGCTGCGTGGCAAGCAGAAGCTGGAAGTGCTCAAGCAGGCACTGGAAAGCAACAACGCAGCGCTGTATCCCATTCTCAACGCGATCGATCTCGATGGCCGCCCGAAGCTGCGCATCCACTGGTGCGACTGATTCGATGCCGCTGTCATTCCGTTCGCCTTCTCATAGCCGGTAGCCAATGAGCCTGCACCCCAAACTCCATGCCATCACCGAGCGCATCGTCCAGCGCAGCGTCGCCTCTCGCGCTGCGTACCTGGCGGGCATCGACGCCGCGCTGCGCGACGGTCCGTTCCGTTCGCGCCTGAGCTGCGGCAACCTGGCCCACGGCTTCGCGGCCTGTGGCCCGACCGACAAGAGCCGCCTGCGCGGCGGGGTCACGCCGAACCTGGGCATCATCACCGCCTACAACGACATGCTGTCGGCGCACCAGCCGTTCGAGCACTATCCGGAAATCCTGCGCGAAACGGCGCGTGCGCTGGGTGCGACGGCACAGGTCGCCGGCGGCGTGCCGGCGATGTGCGACGGGGTCACGCAGGGCCGTGGCGGCATGGAGCTGTCGCTGTTCTCGCGCGATGTGATCGCGCAGTCCACGGCGATCGGGTTGAGCCATGACATGTTCGACAGCACGGTCTACCTGGGCGTGTGCGACAAGATCGTGCCGGGCCTGCTGATCGGCGCGCTGGCCTTCGGCCACCTGCCGGCGATCTTCCTGCCGGCCGGGCCGATGACGCCGGGCATTCCGAACAAGCAGAAGGCCGAGGTGCGCGAGCGCTATGCGGCAGGCCTGGCCACGCGCGAGGAGCTGCTGGAAGCCGAAGCGGCGTCGTACCACGGGGTGGGCACGTGCACGTTCTACGGCACGGCCAATTCGAACCAGACGCTGCTGGAAGCAATGGGCGTGCAGCTGCCGGGCGCGTCGTTCGTGAATCCGGAAACGCCGCTGCGCGATGCACTGACCCGCCATGCGGCGGTGCGTGCGCTGGAAATCAGTGCGCTGGGCGATGACTTCCGGCCGCTGGGCCGGTTGATCGATGAGCGCGCGATCGTCAATGCGGTGGTCACGTTGATGGCCACGGGTGGTTCGACCAACCACACGATCCACTGGATCGCGGTGGCGCGGGCGGCGGGCATCGTGCTGACATGGGATGACATGGACCAGCTGTCGCAGCTGGTGCCGCTGCTGGCGCGGGTGTACCCGAACGGCGAGGCGGACGTGAACCGCTTCGCGGCGGCCGGTGGTACGGCGTTCGTGTTCCGCGAGCTGATGGACGCGGGGCTGATGCACGCGGACCTGGTGACGGTGGCCGAAGGTGGCATGCGCCAGTACACGCAGGATCCGGCGCTGCGCGAGGGTGCGCTGACGTGGATCGAGGGCATTGCCGAGAGCGCGGACCGTGAGGTGGTGCGCGGGGTGGCCGAGCCGTTCGAGGCACAGGGTGGGCTGCGGCTGCTGCGCGGCAACCTGGGCCGTTCGCTGATCAAGCTGTCGGCGGTGAAGCCGCAGTACCGGACGATCGAGGCACCGGCGGTGGTGGTGGATGCGCCGCAGGTGTTGAACAAGCTGCATGCGGCGGGAATGCTGCCGCAGGATTTCGTGGCGGTGGTGCGTTACCAGGGGCCGCGTGCGAACGGGATGCCGGAGCTGCATTCGCTGGCGCCATTGCTGGGGCTGCTGCAGAACCAGGGCCGGCGGGTGGCGCTGGTGACGGATGGTCGTCTGTCGGGCGCGTCGGGCAAGTTCCCGGCGGCGATCCACATGACGCCGGAAGCCTCGCGCGGTGGTCCGCTGGGACGGGTGCGCGAGGGCGACATCATCCGGCTGGATGGTGAGGCGGGCACGCTGGAGGTGCTGGTGGACGCGGCCGAATGGGCAGCGCGCGAGCAGGCGCCGAACACGGCACCGGCGGCGCACGATCTGGGCCGCAACCTGTTCGCGATGAACCGCCGCCTGGTGGGTCCGGCTGACCAGGGCGCGATTTCGATTTCGTGCGGGCCGGCCGCTGACGACGGTGATATGTGGAATTACGACGCGGAGTATGAGCTCGGGAATGACGCTGCTGCTGCGCTTGCGCCGCACGAGTCTAAGGACGCCTGACGGGTTTCCGCGTAAAGCGGCGGTTGTGTCTGCGTGGGTGAGGCAGCGGCGGGGGTCCCCTACGGGACACGCCGTGAATCCGTCCATGGAGGCTTGTCGAAAACATCCATGTTTTCGACAGTCCCTACGGGGACCCCGCCG
>NZ_JASCOP010000172.1:0-6811 GCF_029959395.1 Stenotrophomonas sp. PS02300 | reverse complement strand
TGTGTTGTTGGGGCCCCCGGTGGGGGGCAAATTTGGCCCCCCGACAACGGGGGGGGCGCTACCGCCTGAGCGCGGCCTGCGGCCGAGATCAGGCTTCCGGCACGAAACCTGCCGGTTTCTCGGCGCCACCGCTGAACAGGTACTTGACCAGCTCTTCCTCCAGGAACGCGCGATGCTTCGGATCGCGCGGCGACAGCCGGTTTTCGTTGATCAGCATCGTTTGATGCGCCAGCCACGCGGCCCAGGCGGTCTTGCCGATGCCGTTGAAGATGCGCTGGCCCAGCTCGCCGGGATACGGCACGAAATCCAGGCCGTCGGTGTCGCGTTGTTCGTACTGGCAGAAAACGGTGCGGGGCATGGGCTACTCGATGTTCTTCAAGGTCGTTGCAGCACGTAGTTTACGGCGTGCGGCGGGAGCGGGCGGAACACTGCCGTTTTCCAGCAGCTTGCGGATCGGTGCAGGCAGGCCAAGGCTGGGCAGCTCCTGCGCCGGTACCCAGCGCAGGCCAGGGTCGTCACTGCGCAACCCGTCCACCCGCCGCGCCAGGATCTGCAGGTGCAGGCGATAGTGGCTGAAGGTGTGCTGCAGCACCGGCAGTTCCTCGGCATCTTCCAGCGAACCGCGCACATGCGCATCGAACCAGTCCTGCAGCGCGGCGCCGCTGTCGGCCTGCGGCAGCGTCCACAGCTGCGCCCAGATGCCGGTGTCGGGGCGCTTCTGCAGCAGCACCCGGCCCTGTGCATCGCGCAGCAGCAGCGCCACCGCCTCGCGTTCGGGCAGGACCTTGCTGGGCTTCGGGGTGGGTAGCAGCTCGCTGCGGCCTTCGCGGCGCGCCACGCAGTCGTCCTGCAGCGGGCAGATCACGCAGGCTGGCCGGCTGCGGGTGCAGACCGTGGCGCCCAGGTCCATCTGCGCCTGCGTGTAATCGGCCAGGCGGCCGCCGGGGACATGCGCCACGTGCAGCTGCGCCAGCGCCCACAACACCTTCTCCACCGCCGGCAGGCCGGGGAATCCCTCGATGCCGTGGTAGCGGGTGAGCACGCGCTTGACGTTGCCATCGAGGATGGCGAAGCGGTCGTTCCAGGCCTGGCTGAGGATCGCGCCGGCGGTGCTGCGACCGATCCCGGGCAGGGCGTGCAGTGCATCGACGTCGCGCGGCAGCTCGCCGCCGTGCAGCGCGACACAGCGCTGCGCCGCGGCATGCAGGTTGCGCGCGCGGGCGTAGTAGCCCAGCCCGGCCCACTGCGCCATCACCGCGTCGTTGCTGGCGGCGGCGAGGTCGGGCAGGGTGGGGAACACGCCCAGGAACTTCAGGAAGTACGGAATGACCGTAGCGACCTGGGTCTGCTGCAGCATGATTTCCGACAGCCACACCCGGTACGGCGTGCGCGGATGCTGCCAGGGCAGGTCATGCCGGCCATGGCCGTCGAACCACGGCAGCAGCCGCTCGACGAACGCGTCGGCGATGGCGGGCGCCATCAACCGCCCAGCGCTTCCGGCAGCAACGCATCCACGAACGCTTCCGGGTCGAACACGCGCAGGTCTTCCGGGCGCTCGCCGATGCCGGCGAAGCGGATCGGAATGCCGAATTCGCGCGCCAGCGCGAACACCACGCCGCCCTTGGCGGTGCCATCCAGCTTGGTCACCACCAGGCCGGTCACGTTGACCGCGGCATGGAACTGGCGCAGCTGCGAGAGCGCGTTCTGGCCGGTGGTGCCGTCGATGACCATCAGCACCTCGTGCGGCGCGCTTTCATCGATCTTGCCCAGCACACGACGGATCTTGCCCAGCTCGTTCATCAGCCCGCCCTGGGTATGCAGGCGGCCGGCGGTATCGGCGATCAGGACTTCGGTGCCGCGCGCCTTGCCGGCCTGCAGCGCATCGAATGCCACCGAGGCGGCATCGGCGTTCTGGCCCTGGGCGACCACGGCCACGCCGTTGCGCTCGCCCCAGGCCTGCAGCTGCGCCACGGCGGCGGCGCGGAAGGTGTCGCCGGCGGCCAGCATCAGGCTGTGGCCATCGTCCTTGAAGCGCTTGGCCAGCTTGCCGATGGTGGTGGTCTTGCCGACGCCGTTGACGCCGACGGTGAGGATCACGAACGGCTTGGCGCTGCGGTCGATCACCAGCGGGCGGGAGACCGGCTGCAGGATCGCGATCAGGTCGGCACGCAGCGCCTTCAGCAGCGCGTTCGCGTCGGTGAATTCGCGCGCCTTCATGCGCTTGCGCAGGCCTTCCACCAGTGCGGTGGTGGCACCCACGCCGACATCGGCGGTGATCAGGGCGGTTTCCAGCTCATCCAGCAGGTCGTCGTCGAGCTTGGGGTTGCGCGAGAACAGGCCGCCGAAGCTGCGCGCGATGACGCTGTTGCGCAGGCGGTCGCGCCAGCCGGTCTTGCCGGGCGCGGCCGGAGCGGCCTCGTCGGCGGCGGCGGGCGAGGCCAGCGGCTGGGCGGCTTCCTGGACGATTTCGGTAGCGACCACGACCGGGGCGGGGGCGTGGATCGGGGCAGGCGGTGCTTCGACGGGGAGCACCGGGGCCGGAAGGTCGGCGGGCGCAGGTTGCCGGCCAACGGCCGGCGCTACCGGGGGCGTGTCCGGGATGACCGGTTCCGACGGAGCGGCAGCCGGTTCGATGGCCGGGGCAGCCGGTTCATCGACGGGCGCGGCCGACGGGAACGCCGCGGCCAGCTCTTCAGCCGAGTAGTGCTGGGTCTTGGGCGCGTCCTGCGGAGCGTCCTGGGGCTTTTTGCGACGGAAGAAGCTGAGCATTGGATTCGGCGCTGAAATCAGGGGGCTATGTTATCACCCGGGCCTGTGCGGCCCGCGTGGAAACGCGCGACACGGCGCGCACGACCAACGGTATGCCCGCCGTCCTGGCGGGCACCCTCCGGGCCGTCGCTTCGCGACGTTGAGAACGGCTCCTGCCGTTCTCCGCGTGCGCTACCGCCGCCTCGAACCGGGCGGTAGGTACCCACCGTTGGTGGGTACGGCGCCTCAGGCCGACAGTTCGAGCAACAGCTTGTTGAGCCGGCGCACGTAGGCCGCCGGGTCCTTCAGCGTATCGCCGGCCGCCAGCGCGGCCTGGTCGAACAGCACCCGGCTGAGGTCGCCGAAGCGGGCGGCATCGGCTTCCTGGTCCAGCTTGCCGATCAGCGGGTGGGCCGGGTTGAACTCGAACACCGGCTTGCTGTCGGGCACCTTCTGGCCGCTGGCTTCCAGGATCTGGCGCATCTGCAGGCCCAGGTCCTGTTCGCCGATGGCCAGGATGGCCGGCGAATCGGTCAGCCGGTGCGACACGCGCACATCGGCCACGTCATCACCCAGCGCGCCCTTGATCCGCTCGACCAGGCCCTGCTTGTCCTTGGCTGCTTCTTCCTGCGCCTGCTTGTCTTCGGCCGTTTCCAGCGCGCCCAGGTCGAGGTCGCCACGCGCCACATCCACGAAAGACTTGCCGTCGAACTCGGTCAGGTAGCCCATCAGCCACTCGTCGATGCGGTCGGTGAGCAGCAGCACTTCGATGCCCTTCTTGCGGAACACTTCCAGGTGCGGGCTGTCCTTGACCTGGGTGTGGCTGTCGCCGGTCAGGAAGTAGATCTTGTCCTGGCCTTCGATCATGCGGCCGATGTAGTCGGCCAGCGAAACGCTCTGCTCGCCGCTGGCGTCATGGGTGGAGGCGAAGCGCAGCAGGCCGGCGACCTTCTCGCGGTTGTTGAAGTCTTCGGCGGGGCCTTCCTTGAGCACCTGGCCGAACTGCTTCCAGAACCCGGCATACACCTCGGGCTTGTCGGCGGCCAGCTTCTCCAGCATGTCCAGCGAGCGCTTGGTCAGCGCCGACTTCATCGAATCGATGACCGGGCCGGACTGCAGGATTTCGCGCGACACGTTCAGCGACAGGTCGTTGGAATCGACCACGCCCTTGATGAAACGCAGGTACAGCGGCAGGAACTGCTCGGCCTGGTCCATCACGAACACACGCTGCACGTACAGCTTCAGGCCCTTGGGCGCGTCGCGGTGGTACAGGTCGAACGGGGCGTGGCCGGGCACGTACAGCAGCGAGGTGTACTCGAGTTTGCCTTCAACCTTGTTGTGGCTCCACGCCAGCGGGTCCTGGTGGTCGTGCGCGGCGTGCTTGTAGAACTCCTGGTATTCGGCGTCGCTGATCTCGGTGCGCGGGCGGGTCCACAGCGCGCTGGCGCGGTTGACGGTTTCCCATTCAACCTCGGCCGGGGCGTCGTCGCCGCGGTGTTCCTTGACCATCTGGATCGGCAGGCCGATGTGGTCCGAATACTTCTTGATGATGCCGCGCAGGCGCCAGGCATCGGCGAAGTCCTGCTGGTCGTCCTTGAGGTGCAGCACGATGCGGGTGCCGCGCTCGGGCTTGTCGATGCGTTCGACGTCGAATTCGCCTTCGCCACGCGAGGACCAGTGCACGCCCTCGCTGGCCGGCAGGCCGGCGCGGCGGGAGTAGACATCGACCTGGTCGGCCACGATGAACGCGCTGTAGAAGCCGACGCCGAACTGGCCGATCAGCTGCGAATCCTTCTTCTGGTCGCCGGACAGCTGGCGCAGGAAGTCGCCGGTGCCGGACTTGGCGATGGTGCCCAGGTGGGCGATCGCCTCCTCCCGGCTCATGCCGATGCCGTTGTCGTCGATGGTCAGGGTATGCGCCTGCGGGTCGACGCTGACCTGGATGCGCAGTTCACCGTCGTTTTCGAGCAGGCCCGGCTGGGTCAGCGCTTCGAAGCGCAGCTTGTCCGAGGCATCGGCGGCGTTGGAGATGAGCTCGCGAAGGAAGATTTCCTTGTTGGAGTACAGCGAGTGGATCATCAGCTGCAGCAGCTGCTTCACTTCGGTCTGGAAGCCCAGGGTTTCTTTTTGGGTCTGCTCGGTCATCGGGGAGTGCTCCTTGGACGGTGCCGCGCCCGGCGCGGCGGCTGCACAAGGAGTGAGGATGGATTGTCCCGTTTTCAAGGCGTCAGCGTTTCAGTTGCTACGGGCTGGGAGGCCGACGGTGGGTCGCGGGCGGGTGGTGACCGTTACGGTATTCTTCACGCATGAATTCACGCTCTTCCGCATCCCACCCCGTCGGCCAGGTCCGCATCATTGGCGGTAAATGGCGCAATACCAAGCTGCCGGTGCCGCTGGCGCCCGGCCTGCGGCCCAGCAGCGACCGGGTCCGGGAGACCCTGTTCAACTGGCTGATGCCGCGCCTGGGCGGTGCCCGGGTGCTGGATCTGTTCGCCGGCAGCGGTGCGCTGGGGCTCGAGGCGGTGTCGCGCGGGGCAGCCCAGGCAACGCTGGTGGAGCGCGATGCCGCGCTGGCCCGCCAGCTGCGCGAATCGGTAGCCAGGCTGGGCGCGCAGGGCCAGATCGAGGTGGTGCAGGGCGACGCGCTGCACTGGCTGGGCCAGCGCCCGTCGGGGCTGGCCGACATCGCCTTCATCGACCCGCCGTTCGCCGATGGGCTGTGGGAGCCCGTGCTGGCCGGGCTGGGGCCGCACTTGGCCGCCGATGCCTGGCTGTACCTGGAGTCCCCGGCCGGCCAGACCCTGCGCCTGCCGCCGGGCTGGCTGCTGCACCGGGAGGGCGGCACCCGCGAGGTCCGCTTTGCCCTGTACAGGCGCGCCACTGCTACACTTTCACCAGATCAGAACGCGTAGCTTCCGCATGACCGTAGCCAACCGCCGCATCGCCGTATACCCGGGCACCTTCGATCCGATCACCAACGGTCACATCGACCTGGTGAACCGGGCCGCGCCGTTGTTCGAGAAGCTGGTGGTCGGCGTGGCGCAGAGCCCGTCCAAGGGGCCTTCGCTGCCGCTGGAGCTGCGGGTGTCGCTGGCGCGCGATGCGCTGGCCCACCACCGCAACGTGGAAGTGCGCGGTTTCGACACCCTGCTGGCGCATTTCGTGCGCTCCGAGCAGGGCGGGGTGCTGCTGCGCGGGCTGCGCGCGGTGTCCGATTTTGAATACGAATTCCAGATGGCCAGCATGAACCGCCACCTGATTCCGGAGGTCGAGACCTTGTTCCTGACCCCGGCCGAGCAGCACAGCTTCATTTCGTCCTCGCTGGTCCGCGAGATCGCCCGTCTTGGCGGCGACGTGTCCGGCTTCGTGCCGGCCTCGGTGCTCGAGGCGCTGCGCAAGGTCCGCGAAGCGAAGTCTGGCCCCACGTAAACCCCAAGACCCACACATACCAAGCATCACCAAGAGGGAGACTCCATGAACAACACCATGCGTGCCATGTTGATCGCGTCGTTCGCGCTGGCCTTCACCGCCTGCAAGAAGGAAGAAGCCGCACCGGTCGCCGATGCCCAGCAGGCGCTCGTCGCCCCGGCCAAGGATGACGATGCGGGCTGGAAGAAGTACCTGCAGTCCGTCGCCGTGCAGAACATGGGCAACATCACCAACAGCCCGTTCCTGTACTACCTGTCGCCGGAATCGGATCCGGAGTTCCAGGCCAAGTACGACCGCCAGGTCGAGAGCGCCACCGCCGCCGTCGCCCGTGGCGTGCAGCCGGGCAACATGCTGGCCTTCGGTTCGTCCGCCTCGGGCAAGATGGCCGACATGATCCAGGCCGTGTTCAAGGACGTGTCCGCCGACTCGATGAAGGGTGTGCGCGTGGTGTTCATCGGCCAGGCGGCCGACAACGCCCGCGTCCAGTCGATCGTCCAGCCGACCGGCGCCGAGTACATCTTCGTCGAAGCCAAGTAAGCCGTGCCATGGCGGCCGCGCCCTGCGCGCGGCCCGGGGGGGGGGGGGGGGGGGGCGCCGCCCGGGGGCCCCCCCCCCCGCCGCGGGCGGCGGGGGG
>NZ_JASCOP010000171.1:0-6831 GCF_029959395.1 Stenotrophomonas sp. PS02300 | reverse complement strand
ACCAGGTACTCTATCCAACTGAGCTACGGGCGCGCTTGCATTGTCTGGTTGTTGCCGCGATGTAATGGTGCGCCCGGAGAGATTCGAACTCCCGACCGCCTGGTTCGTAGCCAGGTACTCTATCCAACTGAGCTACGGGCGCATTTACATCACGTTGTCTGTTGCTACCGGCAGAGGCGAAACTGCCAGCCTGTTGATGGTGCGCCCGGAGAGATTCGAACTCCCGACCGCCTGGTTCGTAGCCAGGTACTCTATCCAACTGAGCTACGGGCGCGTCAACAGGAGCGGAATTATGCGGATCGACGCCGCATCCGTCAACGCTTTTGTGAAGGACTTCATTCAAATGAATGAAAAAGCGCCTTCACCACGGCCTCCGGCGCCTTCATCCACGCGAAGTGGTCGGCCCGCGTGCCCAGCGTGCTTGCCGCTACGACGGACAGTGTGGAAGCGACCTGTGGCAGCTTGGCCAGCAGGCCCTGCATCGAGCCGGGAGGCGCCAGCCAGTCGTCGGCCAGCACCACCGCGTCGGCGTGGCCGTGCAGGCGCCGCATGCCGCCTTCCAGGTCCGCCTGCACGCCCTCCGCCGCGTAATGGTTGTTCAGGCCCACCCGGGCCCAGTCGCGGATCAGCCCGCGCGCTTCGGTGCCGCCAAAGCCGAGCCGGCGCCCATGCAGCACGCCCTGGCGCTGCGCCAGCCACGGCAGGAAGCGATACACCAGCGGCAGCGTCCAGCCGCGCGGGGCAGGGAAGGTGCGCCAATACGGGGTGCCGGTGGCGACCAGCCAGAAGCGTGCGAACACGCTGGGATGCAGGCCGGCGAACACGCAGGCCAGCTGCCCACCGAGGCTGTGCCCGCCGATGATCAGCGGCGCGGTGCCATGCAGGCGCAGCGCGGCCAGGCTGGCCGGAAGATCCTGCTCGAGGATTTCGCGGTAACCCCAGTCCTGCGCGCGCGACGGGCGCAGGCTGCTGCTGCCGTTGCCGCGCCATTCGTGCAGGAACACGCTGATGCCGCGTGCGGCCAGCGCATCGGCAAACGGCTGGTAGTTGCGCGCCGATACGCCCAGTGCCGGCAGCCACAGCAGCTGCGCGCGCGGCTGCTGTGGCACGCGCCCGATCAGTTCGAAGCGATGGCCGTCATCGGCCTGCACGGGAACCACCAGCGCGCGCGTCATGCCGGCCGCGCCGCGCCGAAGTGATCGAGCACCAGCACCTCGCTGCGGCCAGGCGTGTAGCCGCCCTGCAGGCCGCGTGCGACGTAATCGATGGCCGCCTCGCAGGCGTTCGGCAGCGACAGCCCGCAGCACAGCTGCGCGGCAATGGCCGAGGCCAGCGTGCAGCCGGTGCCATGCGCGTCCACCGGCAGCCGGGTGTGGATGAATTCTTCGCGGGTGACGCCATCGAAGTAGCGGTCGATCACCCGCGCACCTTCGGCCATGTGGCCGCCCTTGAGCAGCACCGCACCGGCGCCGAGGTCGAGCAGCGCGGCGGCGGCATCTTCGGCGTCATCGGCGTTTTCGATGCGGCGGCCGAGCAGCAGCTCGGCTTCGGGGGTGTTGGGGGTCAGCAGCGTGGCCAGCGGCAGCAGCCGCGTGCGCAGTGCATCCAGTGCGCTGCCTTCCAGCAGGCGCGCGCCACTGGTGGCCACCATCACCGGGTCCAGCACCACGTGGGTGGGGCGATGCTTCTGCAGGGCATCGGCGACCAGCCCAATCACCTCGGCGTTGGCCAGCATGCCCAGCTTGACCGCATGGATGTCGAAATCGGCGAAGCAGGCATCGATCTGTGCCTGCAGGAAGTCCAGTGGCGGCACGTGCACGGCGGTCACGCCGCGGGTGTTCTGTGCGGTGAGCGCGGCAATCGCCGACAGCCCATGCACGCGGTGCGCGGCAAAGGCTTTCAGGTCGGCCTGGATGCCGGCACCACCGCCGGAATCGGAACCGGCGATGGTGAGGACGGACACGGGGGTGGAAGGGCTCATCCCGCGATTGTGCAGCCGGGCGGCGCGTTGCGCCATCGGGTGCTACCCGGTCTTGCCGCCGTTGAACGCCAGCTCGGAGAACTCGCCACTGGCCGGATCGAACAGCGCGCCCCAGAACAGGTTGCCGCCATCGCACACGCGGATCGCTTCGCGGGCGGGGTCCATCTCGCTGTGGTCGGGCAGGCGGAAGGCGTTGAGGTAGATCAGCTTGCGGCCTTCCACTTCGATGCCGACGTACTGGCGGTCGAAATCGGTGACGTTGGGCACCTGGGCTTCCAGCGAAGGCAATCGGCTTTCCAGCTGTTCGATCTGCTGGCGGCTGGGCGCCCAGTAGCCGGTCACCCGCCCCGGCGTCTGGCCGGGGCTGGGACGCGAACAGGTATCGAGCACCTGGGCAACCACCAGCGGGCGGGTCACCACCCACGACTGGCCGGTCTTGACCGCCGTCGGCACGGTGGCACCGGGGCGGGTATTGGCGGGCGTGCAGGCAGCCGCCAGCGCGGCCAGCGCCAGCGGCAGCAACGCACGGGACAGGGAACGGTTCACAACACCTCCGAAGCGTAATCGGCCAGGCGCGAACGCTCGCCACGGCGCAGCGTGATGTGCGCGCTGTGCGGCCAGTTCTTGAAGCGGTCCACCGCGTAGGTCAGGCCCGAGGTGGTTTCGGTCAGGTACGGCGTGTCGATCTGTTCGACGTTGCCCAGGCAGACGATCTTGGTGCCGGGGCCGGCACGGGTGATCAGCGTCTTCATCTGCTTGGGGGTGAGGTTCTGCGCTTCGTCCAGGATCAGGTAACGCGACAGGAACGTGCGCCCGCGCATGAAGTTCAACGAGCGGATCTTGATCCGGCTGGCGATCAGGTCGTTGGTCGCCGCACGGCCCCAGGCGCCGCCTTCCTGGGTGTGGGTGAGCACTTCCAGGTTGTCGGTGAGCGCGCCCATCCACGGGGTCATCTTTTCTTCCTCGGTGCCGGGGAGGAAGCCGATGTCCTCGCCCACGCTGACCGTGGCGCGGGTCATGATGATTTCACGGTAGCGCTGCTGGTCCATGGTCTGGGCCAGGCCGGCGGCCAGCGCCAGCAGGGTCTTGCCGGTACCGGCGGTGCCGAGCAGGGTGACGAAATCGATCCCCGGGTCCATCAGCGCGTTGAGCGCGAAATTCTGCTCGCGGTTGCGCGCGCCGATCCCCCACACCGCATGGCTGCCATGGCGGAAATCGTTGACCAGCGACAGGGTGATCTTGCCGCTGCCGTCGACCTTGGCCACGCGCAGTTCGACTTCATCGTCGCCCGGCAGGTAGGCGTACTGGTTGGGATGCCAGTCTTCGTCATCGGTGGCCTGGATTTCGTAACTGGTCCGGCCCTTGTCGCTCCAGCTGCGCAGGTCGTTGGTGTGCTTCTTCCAGAAATCTTCCGGCAATTCGGTGGCGCCGGTGTAGAGCAGGCTGAAATCGTCCAGCGCGCGGTCGTTCTCGTAGTCTTCCGACACGATCCCGGCGATGGCCGCCTTGATCCGCAGGTTGATGTCCTTGGACACGAACACCACCGGGATCTCAGGCACCTGTTCCTTCAGCGCCAGGATCGCGCCGAGGATGGCGTTGTCCGGAATCACCGCGCCGAAGCTCTTGCCGGCATCGAAGTGGCTGGTCTGGAAGCGCAGCAGGCCCACGCTCTGCTTGCCGCGCAGCTGCAGCCCGTTCGGGCGCTGCAGCGGAATGCCGTCGGCCAGGTTGTCCAGGCCGGAGGCCTGCACCAGCTCGTTGAGGAAGCGGCTCACCTGGCGGGCGTTGCGGCTCGCTTCGGAGGTGCCCTTCTTGCCGTTGTCCAGCTCTTCGATCACCTGCATCGGCAGGTAGACATCATGCTCCTCGAACTTGAACAGCGCGGTTGGATCGTGCATGAGCACGTTGGTATCCAGAACGTAGATGCGCTTGCCTCGGGTCATCGTCATTTCCTGGTGGCAGAACAGGGACAAGCCATCACGACCTGCAGGGCAGGGTGATGGCCATTGTGGGGTGCAGGTGGGTCACTGGGTTTTCGCGGCCTTCAGCGCTTCAAGCACGGATTCGGCGTGGCCGGCGACTTTCACCTTGCGCCACGACTGCACGATACGACTGTCGGGAGAAATGAGGAAGGTGCTGCGTTCGATGCCACGCACCTGCTTGCCGTACATGTTCTTCAGCTTGATCACATCGAACGCGGTGCACAGCGCTTCGTCGCCATCGCTGACCAGCGGGAAGGCAAAGCCCTGCTTGGCGCAGAAGTTGTCGTGGGACTTGACCGAATCGCGCGAAACGCCGAACACCTGGGCGCCGGCGCGCTTGAATTCCGGCAGCAGGGCGTTGAAATCGATGCCCTCGGTGGTGCAGCCCGGGGTGCTGTCCTTGGGGTAGAAGTACAGCACCAGCCACTGGCCGGCGAGATCGCCGAGGGTGGTGTGGTCGCCGCCGGACAGGGCCAGCGGGAGGGCGAGGGTGGTGCTGTCCAGGGTATCGCCGTTGTTCATGAGGTCCTTGCTGCGGAGCCTGAGTGAAGCGTCTTACAACTGCATGAAACACCGCGCGTTCGTGATGAACGCGCGAAGCCGTCAGAACTTCATCGGGTCCATGATCGCGTCCAGGTTGAGGTGGTCGCAGAATTCGAGGAAATCGTCGCGCAGCGCGGCGATGTGCATGTTGGCGGGCACCCCGATGGTGACCTGCGCCGAGAACATCTCCGCGCCGGTCTGCATGGCGCGGTAGCGGGTGCTCTGCAGGTTTTCGATGGTGATGCCCTGGCGGTCGAAGAAATCGGCCAGCTGGAACAGGATGCCGGGCTTGTCGGCGGCGATCACTTCCACGATGTAGGGCAGCAGGTTGGACTGCGCCTGCTTGGCGCCGGTGCGGTACCACACCAGTTTCAGGCCTTCCTCGCGTTCGAGCCGGGTCAGCATGGCTTCCAGCTTGGCCACCGAGTCCCAGGAGCCGGTGGCCAGGGCGGTGACCGAGACATCGCGGCCCACGGTGGCAAGGCGGGCATCGACCAGGTTGCAGCCGCTGTCGGCGATGCGCCGGGTGACGGGCAGCAGGGGGGACTCCGGATGCGTCGTGTAGGCGTTGATCAGGAGATGGTTTTCGGTCGGCGCAGGCCGCGGCGTGGTGTCGGTCAAGGTGGTTCCGGTAATGCGGGATGAGTCTGAACGGCGCCGGCGACGGCGCGTTCGCCGGAGTCCAGCATACTTGCCCGCGCTTTCGACCCGCAAGTAACATGCAACGTACGTCCGACCGCGCTTCCAGCGGCCTTCGTCCCCCTTTCTTCCGAGCATCGTTTCCTTGTCCCTTTCCGGTCTCATCACCGCGCTGGCCACGCCTTTCCAGGCCAATGGCGCATTGGATCCCGACGGTTGGCAGCGCCTGCTGCACCTGCAACTGGAGGGTGGCGTTCACGGGGTGGTGGTCGCCGGGTCGACCGGCGAGGCCGCGACCCTGTCCGATGACGAATACGACCAGCTGCTGCGCAGTGCGGTCAAAACCGTCGCCGGGCGCGTGCCGGTGCTGGCCGGTACCGGCCTGTCGGGAACCGCCAAAACGATCGAACAGACCCGCCGGGCGGCGGCCAGCGGCGCGACCCACGCGCTGGTGGTGACCCCGCCGTACGTGCGCCCGACCCAGGCCGGGCTGATCGCGCACTACCGGGCGGTGGCCGACCAGGGCGGCCTGCCGGTGATCCTGTACAACGTGCCGGGCCGTACCGGCTGCGACATGCTGCCGGAGACGGTGGCCGAGCTGGCCGCGCACCCGAACATCGTGGGCATCAAGGAAGCGGTGGGCGATGTGGGCCGTGTCCAGGCCCTGCTGGCGCTGCGTTCGCCGACCTTTGCGATCCTCAGTGGCGATGACGGCACAGCCGCCCGTTCGATCCTGTCCGGGGTGGACGGGCTGATCTCGGTCGGCTCGAACGCGCTGCCCGGTGCCTACCGGCGCATGTGCGACCTGGCTGCGGCGGGCGAGCGCGAGGCCACCGAGGCCTGGGATGCCCGGCTGGAGCCGTTCCATGAATTCTGCGGGGTGGAACCCAACCCCATCCCGGTGAAGGACCTGCTGCGCCGGATCGGCATCGGCCACGGCCTGCGGCTGCCGCTGCTGCCGTTGTCGGCCGCCCACCACGCCGCCGCCGAACACCTGGCCACCGACATCGGTGCGCTCGAAGCCCTTTCCAGCCACTGACATCAGTGGCCTGACCCAGGAGATTCACATGCGTCAATCCGTTTCCGCCATCCGCGTGCTGTCGTTCGCGATTCTGGCCACCGCCACGCTGGCAGGTGTCACCGGCTGCAAGCGCGGCGTCAAGGGCGACTACGCACTGGCGCCGGAAGTGCGCCCGCTGGAAATCCCGCCGGATCTGAACGCCCCGGGCGCCAGCCCGGCCGCCCAGGTGCCGGTGCTGGCCTCGCAGGCCAACAAGCCGGCCCCGTCGCAGGCGCCGGCCAACAATGCCGGTTTCACCATCCCGGGCAGCAAGGACGAGGTGTTCGGCAAGGTCGGCACGGCGCTGGAGTCGGTTGAGGGCGTGAAGATCGCCAGCAAGGCCCAGCTGCTGGGCTCCTACGATGTGGCCTTCGAAGGCAGCGATTTCCTGGTCCGTGTGGTGGCCGTCGAAGCCGGCGCCTACATCTCGGCCGTGGATCCGCGCGGCCTGCCGGCTACCGGCGCGGCCCCGACCAAGCTGCTGGGTGAGCTGAAGGCCAAGCTGGCGCCGTAAGCCCCGTACGGCTTATTGCGATTGCAGATTGAAAGAGGCTGCCGGGCTTTGCCCGGCAGCCTTTTTGCATTTTGGCAAACAGCCGGTGGTTTTCGCATGGTCCGGGCTGGGC
>NZ_JASCOP010000170.1:0-6835 GCF_029959395.1 Stenotrophomonas sp. PS02300 | reverse complement strand
GGGATGCCCTGGCCGGACTTTGAGCAGCATGGATGCTGCGATAAGCCCCATGGATGGGTTCACGCGTGTCCGGCCAGGGCATCCCCGTCCTCGCCCCGCGCAGGAACAACCAAACAGCCAACGCTCTACGCGCGGAGGCCAAAACAAAAACGGCGCCCGAAGGCGCCGTCGCTTGAATCTCACATCAACCGGATCAGAACTTGGCGTCGAACTCAGCCGCGTAGCCGGTGTTGACCAGCACCTTCTGCAGGATGTCGGTGTTCTTCACGTTGCCAGCCACGATCTGCTGGGTTTCCGGGCCACGGCTGTCCATGCGGCCCGGGGTCGCGCCCTTGAAGTCGCAGACGCGGCCGCCGGCTTCGCGGACCAGCAGCACGCCGGCCGCGATGTCCCAGGCTTTCACGCCTGCTTCGAAGTAGGCATCGGCGCGGCCGCAGGCCACGTAGGCCAGGTCCAGCGCGGCCGAACCGGTGCGGCGCACGTCTTCGGCGTGGACCAACAGCGCGTCCACCGCCTTCAGCTGGGCGCTGGTGCGGGCGCGCTCGCGCGGGGCGAAGCCGGTGTGGATCATCGCGCCGGCCATGTCCTTGCGGTCGGCCACGCGGATGCGGCGGTCGTTCAGCACCGCGCCTGCGCCACGGCTTGCGGTGAACAGTTCATTGCGGAGCGGATCGAAGATCACCGCGTCGATCGGCTCGCCGTTTTCGACCAGGGCGATGGAGACGCAGTAGTGCGGGAAGCCGCGGAGGTAGTTGCTGGTGCCGTCGAGCGGGTCGATGACCCACATGTAGCGGTTGACGGCCTGCACGCCGCCTTCCTCGCCCATGATCCCGTACTCGGGATAGGCGCGCTTGAGTTCCTTGACGATCACCTTTTCCGCGTCCGCATCGACTTCACTGGCATAGTCCATGCGCCCCTTCTGCACGACGTTCAACGCCTCCAGCTTGTTGATGTTGCGCAACAGGACGTTGCCGGCGAGGCGGGCGGCCT
Organism: Stenotrophomonas sp. PS02300; assembly: GCF_029959395.1. NCBI lineage: Bacteria > Pseudomonadati > Pseudomonadota > Gammaproteobacteria > Lysobacterales > Lysobacteraceae > Stenotrophomonas > Stenotrophomonas sp. PS02300. The sequence continues at coordinate 5,845 of NZ_JASCOP010000170.1, read as the reverse complement.
TGACCATGACGGTGACGGCGGGTTTCTGCATGGCGAAAAGCTCCCGGAAAGGCAGAGTAGGGGGTACTGGCGGGGGAAAAGAGCGGTCCCGGCGCAGAGGCCGGTCGCACAGTTTACCATTTGTGACTGTCCTGCTCGCGTTTGGCCTGTTCATGTCCACTGAATCCGCTTCCTCCCGTATCCGTTTCGTCCTCGTGGGCACCCAGCACCCCGGCAACATGGGTGCCGCCGCCCGTGCCATGAAGACCATGGGACTGGGCCGGCTGGTGCTGGTTGCCCCCGAAAAGCCGCTGGATGAAGAAGCCTTCCGCCGCTCGGCCGGCGCCGAGGACGTGCTTGGCGACGCCCCCGTGGTGGCCACCCTGGCCGAAGCCGTGGCCGACTGCCGGCTGGTGCTGGGCTGCACCGCCCGCGCCCGTCGCGTCCAGCTGGAAGAACTGCTGCCCGGCGTGGCCGCCCAGCGCGCCCTGGCCAAGGCGGCCGAGGCCGATGGCGAGGTCGCCTTCGTGTTCGGGCGCGAGCGCACCGGCCTGACCAATGAAGAACTGCAGCTGTGCCATCTGGCCGTGCACATTCCTTCCAACCCGGAGTTCAGCTCGCTGAACCTGGCCGCCGCCGTGCAGGTGCTGGCGTATGAGCTGCGCATGGCCAGCCTCGGTGGGGTGGAAGCGGCCGCACCGGCCGATCCTGAACATCGTGAACAGCCGGCCAGCCATGCCCAGGTCGAAGGCCTGTTCGGCCAGCTCGGCCAGACCCTGGACGAGATCGACTTCCACAAGGGCCGCGCCCCGGATTCGGCCATGCGCAAGCTGCGCCGCCTGTTCCTGCGCACCGAACTGAGCGAACAGGAAGTGCGCCTGCTGCGCGGCATCCTGGCCGACGCCCAGCGGATGGCACGATTGGCGAACGCTAAACCCGAATGACCTGACGCACGTCTCACTTTTTCGGGTAGGCTGTCTCGATTCCTTGGGGGGAGCGAATGGGATTGCCGGTACTGCGATGGCTGTTGCAGGGAGGGTTGCTGTGTCTGGCCATCGTCATGACGGCTGGCACCGCAGCGGCCGCCCCCGATGACACCCGTCCAGGCCACGCCGACCCGGACCACGTCCTGGTGCTGGGCCGGATCAGCGACAACCCCAAGTCACACTATGCGCAACTGCAACCCCTGCTCGACTACGTTGTCCCGCGCATGCGCGATGTCGGCATCACCGAAGGCCGCATCCTGATGGCGCCCGATGCGCAGCAGATGGCCAGCTACCTGCGCCGTGGCCGGGTCGACTGGGTCACCGAAACCTCCGGTACCGCCGTCAACCTGGGCCTGCGCAGCGGCGCCCAGCCGCTGCTGCTGACCGAACGCAGTGGCGTGCGTGATTACCAGACCGTGTTTTTCGTGCGCCGCGACAGCCCCATCACCTCCCTGGCCGACCTCAAGGGCCACACCCTGGCCCTGCAGAACGTGGCCTCCACCAGCGCCTACCTGGTGCCGGTGATGACCCTGTTGCAGAACGGCCTGACCCCGGAGATCCTGTTGTCCGCGCGCGACGCGGCCGCACCGGACACCGTGGGCTACGTGTTCGCGCGGTCGGAGGCGAACATCGCCACCTTCGTGCATAAGGGCGTGGTCGATGCCGGCGCGGTCAGCAGCGTGGACTGGGCCGATCCGCACCGGATTCCGGCTGCATTCCGCCGCGACTTCCGCGCCATCTACCGCACCGAGCCTTACCCGCGTGCGGTGGAAGTGGTGCGGGCGGGGCTGGACCCGAAAGTGCGTGACAGGTTGCAGCAGGTACTGCTGGATGCCGCCTCGGATCCGCAGGCGCAGGATGCGCTCGAGAAGTTTTTTGGTACGTCCGGGTTCCATCGGGTCGATGCGCAGATGCAGCACCGTTTGGATGAATTGAAACAGGGTCTTACACGCGTGCGGATGGAAGTGGAATGAGGCCGTTGGGTTCCGGAATGCAGTCCCGTTTCGTGTTGGCGATGGGCGGGGCGATGGTGGTGGTGGTGGCGATCGTGGCCGTGGTGCTGGGGCGCCAGGCGGCGATGCAGGAGGAGGTCAAGCACCTCAGCGGCAGCGTCATCCACGAACTGTTCGACCGCAGCGTGCGCAGCCGGGGCGAGGCCCTGGCGCGCGAGCTGTCCGACGCGTTGGCCAACCCGCTGTACTACAACGACCTGGCCCAGGTGGGTGCGCTGGTGCGCAACACCTCGCGGCAGCAGGTCGTGCGCTACGTGCTGGTGTTCGACGAGGACGGCAAGCTGATCCACGACGGCTCGGCCGAAGTGATCGATTTCGGTCGGCCCATGCAGGACCCGCTGGCCGCCGGGGCAGTGGGCGCGCGCAAGCTGGTGGTGCAGCAATCGCCCAAGGTGCTGGATAACGCCATGCCGATCATGGTTGGCAACCAGCGCATCGGCGGCGTCCGCGTCGGCATGGCGCTGGATGACGTGCAGGCCATGGAGCAGCGGGCCAACCTGACCCTGGGCGAGCGCCTGCAGCAGGTGGGCAAGCGGCACCTGGGCTGGCTGCTGCTGATGCTGGGCCTGCTGCTGGCCATCGGCGTGGTGGTCATCATCTACGTGCAGCGCACCCTGGTCGGCCCGATCCGCGGGCTGGCCACTGCCGCGCGCCAGATCGAAGCCGGCGATTACCGCCCGCAGCTGAGCCACAGCAGCCGCCAGGACGAAGTGGGCGAACTGGTGCGTGCGTTCGGCCGGATGAGCGAGGCGATTGCCCGCCACGACCGCGAAGTGCGGCACATGGCCTACACCGATGCGCTGACCGGGCTGACCAACCGGCTGGCGTTCCGCGAGGCGCTGGACCACCGGCTGATGGCCGCGCGTGCGTCCAACCACCGCTTGGGCCTGTTGTTTGCCGACATGGACGACTTCAAGCGGGTCAACGACACCCTCGGCCACGAGGCCGGCGATGAAGCGCTGCTGCAGTTCGCCCAGCGCATCAGTGCGGCCGTGGCCCAGGCCGGCGGTGACGAAGCGCTGCTGGCCCGTTTTGGCGGCGATGAATTCGTCATCCTGATCGGCGATGGCGACGTGGCGGCGAGCGCGCGCCAGCTGGCTGAGATCCTGGTCCGCGAGCTGAGCAAGCCGCTGGTGGTGCAGGGCCGGGAGCTGTTCCTCGGTACCTCCATCGGCGTGACCCTGTTCCCCGACGATGCCGCCGATGCGACCACCCTGCTGAAGAATGGCGACATCGCCATGTACCAGGCCAAGGTTGCCGGCAAGAACTGCTACCGCTATTACAGCCGCGCCATGGACCATGCGGTGGAACGCCGCGTGCACATGGAACAGGAGTTGCGCGGTGCCTGGGAGCGCGGCGAGCTGCGCCTGGTCTACCAGCCCATCTTCCGTACCCGCGACCGCCGCATGGTCGGGGTGGAAGTGCTGCTGCGCTGGCAGCACCCGACCCTGGGCACCATTCCGCCCTCGGTGTTCATCGAAGTGGCCGAACAGAGCGGCCTGATCGAAGTGATCGGGCCGAAGGTGCTGCGCGCAGCGTGCATGGAGGCGGTGCAGTGGCCGCATTCGTCCGATGGCGAAGGCATGTTCGTTTCGGTCAACGTCTCCCCGCGCCAGCTGCGCGGCGGCGAGCTGCCCCAGCTGGTGGCCGACTGCCTGCGCGACACCGGCCTGCCGGCCTCGCGCCTGCACCTGGAGCTGACCGAAACGGCGGTGATCGGCGATGAGATGCTGGCCGCGGCCCTGCTGGATAAGCTGCACCGCACCGGCGTGAAGGTGTGGCTGGATGACTTCGGCACCGGCTTCTCGGGCCTGAGCCACCTGCGCCAGGTGCCGGTGGACGGGGTCAAGATCGACAAGAGCTTCGTCGCCGACATGCAGCGCGACCCGGACGACCTGGCCCTGACCACGGCGATCATCGCCATGGCGCACGCGCTGGGGATCACCGTGGTCGCCGAAGGCATCGAACAGGAAGTGCAGTTCGACCTGCTCAGCCAGCGCGGCTGCGACCTGGCGCAGGGCTACTGGCTGAGCGTGCCGATCACGGCCACCGACGTCGTCGAGATGATCGAATCGGGACGGTAAAGGCGTGACGACCAACGGTCGTCACCCACCCGCACTGCGGCGTCAGACGGGGCGTTTGCTGGAATCGCCGGAGATTTCCCGCACCAGCTTCGGCACCAGGTAGCCCGACAACCGCGCCGTCAGCTGCGCATGCAGCGACTTGGCCGTCGCATCATCCACCTCGAAATGCGCCACGCCCTGCACCCGGTCCACCTGGTACAGGTAATACGGCAGCACGCCTGCAGCAAAACTGCGCTCGCTGAGGTCCTGCAGCGCCTCCAGCGAATCGTTCACCCCGCGCAGCAGCACCGCCTGGTTCAGCAGGGTGGCGCCGGCACCGCGCAGGCGCGCCATGGCCGCATCCACCGCTGCATCGAATTCATTGGCGTGGTTGGCATGGATCACGAACGCCACCGGCCAGGGCAGGGCGGCGATCCACTGCACCAGCTCCTCGTCTACCCGCTCGGGCAGCACCACCGGCAGGCGGCTGTGGATGCGCAGGCGGCGCAGGTGCGGAATCTGCTTCAGCGCCTGGGTCAGCTCCACCAGCTTGTGGGTCGCCAGCGACAACGGGTCGCCGCCGGACAGGATCACCTCGTCGATCCCCGGGTCCTGTGCAATGGCGTCCACTGCCTCACGCCATCCCTCGCGGGCTGCGTTCTCGGTGCCGTAATCGAAATGCCGGCGGAAGCAGTAGCGGCAGTTGATCGCGCAGCTCCCGGTGGTCACCAGCAGGGCGCGGCCCTGGTACTTCTGGATCACCCCGGTGGCCTTGCGGGCCAGGCCGTCGCCGACCGCATCCAGGGTGAAGCCCGGCGCGTGCTGCAGCTCGTCGGTGACCGGCAGCACCTGGCGCAGCAGCGGGTCGTGGCGGTCGCCGTGGCGCATGCGCGCAATGAAGCCCTGCGGCACCCGCAGCGCGAACTGACCGGCCGCCTCGGCCGATACCGGCAGCGCATCCGGGTCCAGCCCCAGCTGTTCCAGCAGGGTCCGCGGGTCGCGGACCGCCTCGCGCCACAGCTGTTGCCAGCGGACGGGGGTGGGCAGGGGCGTGGCGGAAAGCTGCATGGAATGGGGGCCTGCGGTTATCATAGGGAAAGCCTTTCCATTCTATCCGGCTCGCCGCGCCTGCGCGGCGTTTGCCCATTCAGGAGTTTCAGCATGGCCACTGTTGGCATGAACGACGTCAAGAACGGGATGAAGATCCTGGTCAACAATGAACCGGCGGTCATCACCGAGACCGAGTACGTCAAGCCGGGCAAGGGCCAGGCCTTCACCCGCATGAAGTACCGCTTCATCAAGTCGGGCCGCGTGGTCGAAATGACCATGAAGGCCACCGACGACGTGGAGAAGGCGGACGTCGTCGATACCAACATGAACTACATGTACACCGACGGTGAGTACTGGCACTTCATGGACCCGGAATCGTTCGAGCAGGTCCAGGCCACCAAGTCGGGCATGGGCGGCGCCGAGAAGTGGCTGAAGGGCGAAGAGTCCTGCATCGTGACCCTGTGGAACGGTGAGCCGATCTTCGTGCAGCCGCCGAACTTCGTCGAACTGAAGATCACCGAAACCGACCCGGGCGTCCGTGGCGACACCTCGGGCGGCGGCGGCAAGCCGGCCACCCTGGAAACCGGCGCCGTGGTCCGCGTGCCGCTGTTCGTCAACCAGGATGAAATCATCAAGGTCGACACCCGCTCGGGCGAGTATTCGGCCCGCGCAGGCAAGTAATTCGACCCCGGTCGAATGACGGTGGCCGGCGGGGCCCGCCCCCCCCCCGGTCTGAAAAACAAAAAAACCACCC
>NZ_JASCOP010000016.1:0-50606 GCF_029959395.1 Stenotrophomonas sp. PS02300 | reverse complement strand
CCCTAGAACATGTTCGGCGACCCCACGAACGCGGGCCCCGGGCGGCCGCGCCCGGCGCGCGGCCCGGGCGGCGTCCTTCGTGGACGCCGCCGTTGACCGGCCCGCGCAGCTGCGCAGGCCGGTTTTCCTCTGCCGGCACTGGCGTGGAGTAACGCCATGTCGCTGAAAATCAATGAGCTCTGCGTCAACTGCGACGTATGCGAGCCCGCCTGTCCCAACCAGGCCATCTCGATGGGTGAAACCATCTACGTGATCGACCCTGCACGCTGCACCGAATGCGTGGGGCATTTCGACGAACCGCAGTGCGTGGTCGTCTGCCCGGTGGAATGCATCGATCCCGATCCGGACATTCCCGAAACCCAGGAAGCGCTGCTGGCCAAGCTGCATGGGCTCCAGCGCGATCATCCCGAACTCTATGTGGAGTCTGCGCCCGAATGAACACCCCCTCCCGTCGCTGGTTGCTGCTGCTCCTGTTGTGGACGCCGGCCCTGTGGGCCGCCGAGCCTGCGCCGCAGGCCACACTGGCCGCACATCCTGAAGGCGTCGCCATCGCCAGTGGCCATCACTTGGCGACCGAAGCGGGCATGGAAATCCTGGCCAAGGGCGGCAACGCGTTCGACGCCGCGGTGGCGGTGTCCTCCACCCTGGCGGTGGTCGAGCCGATCAGCTCCGGCCTGGGCGGCGGCGGGTTCTTCCTGCTGCACGATGCCAGCACCGGCAAGGACGTGATGCTGGACGCGCGCGAAACCGCGCCGGCCGCCGCGACGCCCGAAGCATTCCTGGACAGGAAAGGCGAGCTGGACCGCGATCGCTCGGTGAACGGTCCGTGGTCGGCCGGCATTCCCGGCCTGCCCGCGGCGCTGGTGGAGCTGTCGGCCAAGCACGGCAAGCTGCCGCTGCAGGCATCGCTGGCCCCGGCGATCCGCATCGCACGCGAGGGTTTCCCGGTCTATGCGCGCATGGCCAAGGGCTATGCTTCGCGCCGTGAAGTGATGGAGCGTTACCCCGGAACGCGCGAGGTGTACCTGCGCAACGGCAAGCCGATCGCCGAAGGCGATGTGTTCAAGCAGCCGGAACTGGCGCAGACGCTGGAGCGCCTGGCCGCAGGCGGCTTCGACGGCTTCTACAAGGGCCAGACCGGCAAGCTGCTGCTGGCCGGGGTGAAGCAGGCCGGTGGCAAGTGGACGGCCGACGAGCTGGCCGGTTACCGGGTCAAGCAGCGCGAACCGATCGTGTTCAATTACCGCGACTGGAAGATCACCACCGCCTCGCCGCCGTCCTCCGGTGGCATCGCGCTGGCATCGATGCTGCAGATCCTGGAAGGCTGGGACCTGAAGGCGATGGACCCGGCCCACCGCACCCACCTGGTGGTGGAATCGATGCGCCGCGCGTTCCGTGACCGCACCTTCTTCCTGGGCGATCCGGACTTCGTGCAGATTCCGCAGAAGGTGCTGACCAGCCGCGATTACGCCCAGGGCCTGCGCGCCACCATCCACCCGGAAAAGGCCACCCCGAGCGACCTGCTGTCGGGCAACCCGACGCCGCTGGAAGACGACGAGACCACCCACTTCTCGATCATCGACCAGCAGGGCAACCGCGTCGGCGCCACCCAGACGGTGAACCTGCTGTACGGCTCGGGCCTGATTCCGTCGGGCACCGGCGTGCTGCTCAACAACGAGATGGACGATTTCGCGCTCAAGCCGGGCACGCCCAACGCGTTCGGCGTGATGGGCTATGCGGCCAACGCGCCGAAGCCGGGCAAGCGCATGCTCAGCTCGATGACCCCGACCTTCATGGAATCGGCCGACAAGGTCGTGGTGCTGGGCACCCCGGGCGGCAGCCGCATCATCACCATGGTGCTGCTGGGCGTGCTGGGCTATGACGATGGCCTGGACGCGCAGCAGGTTGCCGCGCTGCCGCGCTTCCACCACCAGTGGCTGCCGGACGTGATCGAGGCGGAAACCGGTGCGTTCGATGCGGCCACCATCAAGCAGCTGCAGGCGATGGGCCACAAGATCGACCTGCCCGGCGACAGCGCCGAAGGTGGGCGCGGTTCCAGCCACGTGTGGGGCAACCTGCAGACGGTGGAATGGAACCGCCGCAGCAACCAGCTCAGCGTGGGCAGCGATCCGCGCAACCCGGTCGGCTCCGGCGCCGTCGCACCGGCGGCGGCAAAGTAAGACGAAAACCCCGCTGCGGCGGGGTTTTTTCATGCCGGCGGATAGCGAATTATTAACGCGGCCCGCCGGATAATTTACCGATGAAACTATGGTCCATCCGCGGTAACTCACAAAAGCTCGATGGCGGCGCGATGTTCGGCAATGCGCCGCGTGCGGTCTGGGAAAAATGGGCGGCACCCGACGATCTCAACCGGATCGAACTGGCCTGCCGCGCGCTGCTGGCCAGCCCGCTGGCCGGAAAGACGGTGCTGTTCGAAACCGGTATCGGCGCGTTCTTCGAACCGAAGCTGCGTGACCGTTACGGCGTGCAGGAACCCAGCCACGTGCTGATCGAATCGTTGCGCGAAGCCGGCTTCGAACACGAGGATATCGACGTGGTGGTGCTCAGCCACCTGCATTTCGACCACGCCGGCGGCCTGCTGGCGCCGTGGAGTGAAGGCCGCGCGCCGGAACTGCTGTTCCCCAACGCGACCTTCCTGGTCGGTGCCGAACACTGGGAACGCGCGCTGCATCCGCATCCGCGTGACCGCGCCAGCTTCATTCCCGAACTGCCGCAGCTGCTGCAGGACAGTGGGCGGCTGGAGATCGTGCAGGGTCCGTATTCGCGCACGCTGGGCAACAGCGTGCGTTTCAGCTTCAGCGATGGGCACACCCCGGGCCTGATGCTGGCCGAGATCGTCGGCCCCGAACAGGTGCAGGGCGAGCCGCGCGGCGGCGTGGTGTTCTGTGCCGACCTGATTCCGGGGCGCTCATGGGTGCACGTTCCGATCACCATGGGCTACGACCGCAACGCCGAACTGCTGATCGACGAGAAGCGCAGCTTCCTCGAAGACAAGCTGGCGCGCAACGTGCACCTGTTCTTTACCCACGATCCCGAGTGCGCGCTGGCCCAGGTCACCCGGGACGAGAAAGGGCGGTTCGGTACCGCCCACGAACAGGGTGAATTGAAGGCCCGCGCGCTGGCCTGACAGCGCGCGGATCAACCGACCACGCGGGTCCCGAAGATGCGGTCGCCGGCGTCACCCAGGCCCGGCAGGATGTAGCCCTTTTCGTTGAGCCGCGCATCGATCGCGGCAGTGAAGATTTCCACATCGGGGTGCGCCGCCTGCACGGCCGCAATGCCTTCCGGCGCCGCCACCAGGAAAATACCCTTGATCCGCCGTGCCCCGGCGCGCTTGAGCATGTCGATGGTGGCGATCAGGGTGCCGCCGGTGGCCAGCATCGGGTCCAGGATCAGCGCGTCGCGCTCTTCCAGGCGGCCGGTGAGGCGCTCGAAGTAGGGCACCGGCTGCAGGGTTTCCTCATCGCGCTGCAGGCCGACCACGCTGACCCGCGCCGCCGGGATCAGCGACAGCACGCCACTGAGCATGCCCAGCCCGGCGCGCAGGATCGGCACCACGGTGATCTTCGCGCCGGCAATGCGCTGCACGGTCACCGGGCCGGCCCAGCCGGAAAGGGTGTGCGCTTCGGTGTCCAGGTCGGCGGTGGCCTCGTAGGCGAGCAGGCCGCCCAGCTCGTTGGCCAGCTCGCGGAAGTCCTTGGTGCTCAGGGACGCATCGCGCATCAGGCCGATCTTGTGCTGCACCAGCGGGTGGCGAACTTCGACGATTTTCATGGGAATGCCAACAAAACGGGGAGAACGCCATTTTGCCGCACCGGTGCCATGGCCGGCCATAGCCCGCCCCTGAAGGTGCCCATCGCCACCGGTGTCACGTTCATGCAATCTCCCGGACATACCGTGCTGACCCAATCTTTACACCGTTGGGGAAGCCGTGCAGAACAAATCGCCGTTGGGGCTGGCCATCAGCCTGTCGTTGCTCGTCCTGTCCACCGCGCCTGCCGTGGCCGCCGCGAGCGGGGAGCTCGCTGGCGCTGCGGCAGCCACCGAACTGGACCGGGTGGAAGTGCGCCCGCAGCTGGAATCGCAGACCCGTGCGGTTGACCTCAAGCGCAGCAGCGACGCCATCCAGGACGCGGTATCGTCCGATGCCATGGGCGTCTACCCGGACAAGAACGTGGCCGAATCGCTGCAGCGCCTGCCCGGCGTCAGCGTCACCCGTGACCAGGGCGAGGGCCGCTTCGTGGTGGTGCGCGGCCTGGATGCCAACCTCAACAGCGTCAGCATCGACGGCATCGCCGTGGGTACCCCGGAAGATTCCAGCCGCGCCGCGCCCCTGGACGTGATTCCCTCCGACTCGACCGAACGCCTGCGCGTGGTCAAGTCGCCGACCCCGGACATGCCCGGCGACGCCATCGGCGGCGCGATCCTGGTCGAGTCCGCCTCGGCCTTCGACCGCGACGGGCGCAGCCTGCGTGGCAAGATCGAAGCCAGTCACCAGGACCTGTCCGGCCACACCAGCCCCAAGGCCGCGTTCAACTACAGCGAAGTGTTCGCCGATACCTTCGGCGTGGCGCTGGGCGTGAACTACCAGAACCGCAAGTTCGAGTCCGACAACAGCGAAGTCGAGTACGGCGAATTCGACGGCGGCAGCGAAGACGAGCTGTTCGCCAACAGCCTGCAGCACCGCAAGTACGAGATCGAGCGCAAGCGCATCGGCGCCAACCTCAACTTCGACTGGCGCCCCAGCGAAGACAGCCAGTACTACCTGCGCACGCTGTACAGCCAGTTCGATGACGCCGAAACCCGCCAGCGCACCATCTTCAACTTCGGCGATGGCGAGGTTACCGCGCTGGGCAACAACCAGTTCCGTGTCGACGACCTGCCGGCCGATGCGATCCAGAAGCGCATGCGCTACCGCACCAAGAAGGAAAACACCTTCGCTGCCAGCCTGGGCGGCGAGAACCGCCTGACCAACGCTGTGCTGGATTACAAGGTCGGTTACACCCGCACCGAAGAACGCGTCAACGACGAGATGGAAGCGCGATTCGAGTACAACGGCGATGACCTGGCCGCCACCGTGGACCAGAACAGCGGCATTCCGCGCTACACGCTCAGCGATGCCAGCTGGATGGACAACGGCAACTACGATTTCGACCGCTTCGTGCTCTCGCCCAAGCGGGTGGACGACAAGGAGCACAGCGCCCAGGTCAACATCCGCTTCGACGGCGACAACAGCAGCTACAAGTTCGGCCTGCTGGGCCGCTGGCGCGACCGTGACGTGGACACCGACGAGCGCGAACTGCGCGTGGGTCCGGACGTGGCGTTGTCCGACTGGACCACCTCCACGCCCGACCACCGTGGCGGCAGCCTCGGCCAGGGCATGAGCTCGGATGCGATGCGCCGCTACTGGGCCCAGTTCGGCAGCCAGTACAGTGCCCGCCCGCAGGATGTCGGCGCCAATGCGATGACCTCGCTGGAAGAGGATTACACCGCCAGCGAAGACATCTTCGCCACCTATGCCATGGGCACCTGGGATGTGGGCAACCTGCGCATCATCGGCGGCGTGCGCGTGGAAAACACCCAGTTCCAGGCCACCGGCAACCAGGTCGACGTGGCCGCCAATGGCCGCAGCTACACCGTGACCCCGCTGACCGCCGACCGCAGCTACACCAACGTGCTGCCGGGCCTGCACCTGCGCTATGACGCGGGCAGCGACTGGGTGCTGCGCGCGGCTGCCAACAAGACCGTGTCGCGCCCGTCGTTCGGCGATATCGCGCCGCGCATCGGCTACAACCGCGGCGACGAGGAAGTGCGGTTGGGCAACCCGGAACTGGATCCGTACGAATCCAAGAACGTGGACCTGTCGTTCGAGCGCTACATCGGCAGCACCGGCATCCTCTCGCTGGGCCTGTTCCACAAGTCGATCGACGGCTACATCGTCAACACCGTCAGCGACAGCGATCCCGAATACCCGGGCTTCGACGTCACCCGCGTGATCAACGGCGACAAGGCCAAGGTCTACGGCGCCGAGTTCAACTGGCAGCAGCAGCTCAGCTTCCTGCCGGCCGGTTGGGATGGCCTGCTGGTCGGTGCGAGCGGCACCTGGCTGGAGGCCGATTTCGGCCCGGGCCTGGACGGCCGTGCCGACGAGGACTTCACCCTGCCGCGTGCCTCCAGGCACGTGTACAGCGCACACCTGGGTTACGAGAAGGCCGGCTTCAGCACCCGCATCGCCGCCGTGTACCGCAGCGAGTACCTGGATACGCTGGGCGACAGCCGCGCCTACGACATCTTCGTGGCGCCCAATACCCAGCTCGATCTCAGCCTGGACTACAAGATCACGTCCAACGTGAGCGTGTACTTCGAAGCGCAGAACCTGCTCGACAAGCCGCTGGAGCTGTACCAGGGCGTGCGTTCGCGCACGCTGCAGAACGAAGAGTACGGCCGCACCTACGCGCTGGGCCTGAAGGTGGCCCTGTGATGCGCGCACGCCCCGCACTGGGCCTGCTTGCGCTGGCGCTGCTGGCCGGCTGCAAGCCGGCTGCTGCCCCCGCGCCGACCGCGCCCGCCGCGGACGCCGCCGCAGCCACCACCGGCCGTAACGTGGCCACCGTGGCCGAGGCCTTCCTCACGCCGATGACGCCGGCCGACAACATCGACTCGCCGGCCAGCTGGACCAGCCCGGAAGGGCAGGTGTGGCTGATCGCCACCGCCAAGGCCACCGACAAGCTGGTGGTCTATGACGGCCAGACCGGCGCGCACCTGCGCGATGTGGGCAGCACCGGCACCGCGCCGGGCCAGTTCGTCCGCCCCAACGGCATCGCCGTGGTCGATGACCTGGTGCTGATCGTGGAGCGCGACAACCACCGCGTGCAGGTGTTGCAGCTGCCGTCGTTCACGCCGCTGGGCACGTTCGCCGCCGACGACCTGCGCAAGCCGTACGGGCTGTGGGTCAACAAGCAGGCCAACGATTACGACGTGTACGTGACCGATTCCTACGACGCCGGTGAAGACGCGCAGGGCAACGACGTGCTGCCGCCGCTGGCCGAGCTGGACAAGCGCGTGCGCCGCTATGCGGTGCAGGTGCAGGACGGCAAGGTGCAGGCGACGTTGACCTCCAGCATCGGCGACACCTCCGAGGCCGGCGCGCTGCGCGTGGTCGAATCGATCTGGGGCGACCCGGCCAATGACCGCCTGCTGATCGCCGAAGAAGACGAGACCTACGCCAGTGAGTTCAAGGTGTACACGCTGGAAGGCAGGTTCAGCGGGACCACCTTTGGCCGCGATGCGTTCAAGGCCCAGGCCGAAGGCGTGATGCTGCGCACCTGCGGCAAGGACGGCTGGTGGATCACCACCGAACAGGGCAAGGATCGCAGCGTGTTCCATCTGTTCGACCGCCACACGCTGAAGCATGTCGGCGCGTTCCAGGGCAATACCGTGGCCAATACCGATGGCATCTGGCTGAGCACGGCCGCCTCGCCGCGCTTCCCGCATGGCGCACTGTACGCTGTCCATGACGACCAGGGCGTGGTCGCCTTCGACTGGGCCAGCGTGGCCAGACAGCTGTCGCTGCCGCTGGAGTGTGCAAAGTGAGCGGTATCCATGCATGCGCCCGCGCGCTCGCGGTAGTGCTGCTGCTGGGCAGCGCGTCCAGCTGGGCCAAGCCGGAGGGCAAGGCCGAACCGAACACCCAGGTGCCGGCCGGCAACCGGCATTACGCGGCGTCCGGCTTCCCGGACCGCATCGTGGCATCGCCGGCGCAGGACGCATCGCGCGGCTTTGCCGTGGCGTGGCGTACCGATACCAGCGTCAGCACGCCGCTGCTGGAATGGGTGGTTGCAGGCGACTCGCCCGATGTCGGCACGCCCAAACGCGTCACCGCCGTGACCGCGACGCTGGACACCGAACTGGGCCCCTCGCACCATCACCGTGCCGACGTCGCGGGCCTGGCGCCGGATACGCTGTACCTGTGGCGGGTGCAGGGTAACGGGACCTGGAGCGCCTGGAACCAGCTGCGCACCGCCGGGCGGGCCGACCAGCCATTGACCCTGCTGTACTTCGGCGACACCCAGAACAAGAACGTCAGCCACGTCTCGCGCGTGCTGCGTGCCGGCATCAAGGCCGCACCGGACGCGCGCCTGACCCTGTTTGCCGGTGACCTGGTGAGTGGCGGTGATGGTGTGGACGACAGCGAGTGGGGCGAGTGGTTCGCTGCCGCCGGCTGGCTGCCGCAGGAAACCGCAGTGGCACCGGCGATCGGCAACCATGAGTACTTCGAGGAATTCGAGGACACCCCGCAGGAGCGCCGCGTGCTGGGCCGGCACTGGCCGGTGACCTTCGCCCTGCCGCGCAACGGCGTGGATGCCGCATCCACCAGCACCTACTGGTTCGACTACCAGGGCGTTCGCATCGCCGTGCTGGACGGCACCTCGGCGCTGGACCTGGGCACGGCCCAGGCGCAGGCGGCGTGGCTGGACAAGGTGCTGGCGGACAACCCGCAGCCGTGGAGCATCGTGCTGCTGCACCAGCCGTTCTATTCGCCGCGCGAGGGCCGCGAGAACGCCGAGCTGCGTGACGTGCTGCTGCCGGTGGTGCGCCGCCACAACGTGGACCTGGTGCTGCAGGGCCACGACCACACCTACGGGCGTCGTGGCGAAGGGCAGGCGGCCACCCCGCAGTACGTGGTCACGGTAGCCGGCCCGAAGCAGTACCGGCTGTCCGACGAAGCGCGCGCGACGATGGCGCCGGTCGGTGAGGACACCCAGCTGTACCAGGTGCTCACGATCGATCCACGGCACCTGCGCTATGAAGCACGCACGGTCACCGGCCGCCTGTACGACGGCTTCGAACTCAACCGGGACGCTGATGGCAGCAAGCGCAAGACCGAACTCACCGAGGGCCGCATCGCCCCGCGCGACTGCGCGCGTACCCAGACCCTGAAGGGTCGCGCCGACCGCTGCTGGGAATAAGGACTGCCATGAACCCGCAACCCAAGCTTCCCCTGATCGCCCTTGCCGCGGCACTGCTGCTGCTCACCGGCGCCAGCCTGGCCAGTAACGCGGTGCTGCACCCCTTCCTGGCCGCCCAGCCGAAGGAAGCGCCGGAGGAAGCCAACCTGGCCGTAGAAATCCCGGCCGGCAGCTTCACCAAGTACGAAATCAAGGAAGACGGCCTGGTCCACGTCGACCGCTTCCAGTCGATGCCGGTCGCGTACCCGGCCAACTATGGCTCGATGCCGCGCACGTTGGCCGGCGACAACGACCCGCTGGATGCACTGGTGTTGACCCGCGAGCCGCTGCATCCGGGCGTGATCGTGCGCTTCCGCCCGATCGGCTACCTGAAGATGGTCGACAAGGGCGAGCACGACGAGAAGGTGATCGGCGTGCCCACGGACAAGATCGACCCGACCTACGCCAACATCCGCGACCTGCAGGACCTGCCGCTGATCGAACGCCAGCGCATCGAAGCGTTCTTCCGGGTCTACAAGGACCTGCCCGAAGGCCGCAACCCGGTGCAGCTCAACGGCTGGGGCAACGCGGCCGAAGCGAAGGCGCTGATCCGCGAATCGATGCAGCGCTTCGACGCCCAGCAGCGCCGCGCCAAGGGCGACTGAACGCCCCGGACGGGGTGCACCCTGACTTCCGGCCCTTCTTGGTGATGCCGCCCGCATCGACGATGGTGGCACTGCCAGCCTCCGCCGGAAGTGGACATGGTTGTGTGCGTGGCTGCGCCTTACAACAGCATCCCGCCGCCCACCTCGATGCGCTGCGCGGTGACCCAATGATTGCCGGTTCCCACCAGCGCCGCGACCATCGCGCCGATGTCGTCGGCGCGACCGGGCCGTCCCAGCGCGGTGTGGTCGCTCACATAGCGCTTGACGTCCGGGTTGTCGCGCACCGCGCCGCCGAAGAAGTCGGTCTCGGTTGCCCCGGGCGCTACCGTATTGACGGCGATGCCGCGCGGACCCAGTTCCAGTGCCAGGTAGCGCGTCATCACCTCCATCGCGCCCTTCATGGAGGCATACACCAGGCTGCCTGGCGCCGTATGCCGGGTAAGGCTGGTGGAGATATTGACGATGCGGGCCCCATCTTCCAGGTGCGGGGCCAGGGTCTGGCTCAGCAGCAGCGGACCTTTGAAATGGAGCGCATGCAGGTGGTCGATGTCATCAGCGCGGATGCTGCCGAACAGGGCCGGCGCATGTGCGCCTGCATTGTTGACCAGCGCATCCAGCTGCCTGCCTCCACGTTCCTGCAGCCAGGCAGTCACCGCTTCCTGGAACGCAGGGAAGCTGGCGCTGTCGGTGAGATCCAACTCAAGCGCCAGCGTCCGTTGGCCCATGCGGGTGATCTCCGCGAGGGCAGGATGTGCTGCATCGGGATCGGTGCGGTACGTTAAGATCACATCCCAGCCCTGTTCTGCCAGGTGCTGCGCGATGCTGCGGCCGATTCCCTTGTTGCCACCGGTGACCAGCGCAACGCGGGCGCCGCTATCGGGAGAATGCCTGTGCATGAGACAACTTGTTGCGAGGAAGGAAGCGGCATGATCGACCCCGGCGATGCGCAGGTCTTGCAGGTTCCTGCAGCGTTCTTGCCTGATCGTGCAGATGCGCGGAACGGCCGCGCATGATCGCGCGATTGCACAAGGCGGTAGCAGCCCTGCTGCGTGGAACGCCGGCTACAGGCGGCCAGGTGCTCACGCCGCTGCCAGGCGTGATCGTATCCAGCACCCCCCACGCGCGCATGCCCAGCCATGCGCTGTACCGGCCCGCGCTTGGCGTGGTGGTGCAGGGTGCCAAGCAGGTGCTGGTGGGGGAACAACGCCTCGATTACCGCGCAGGTGAGGCACTGGTGACCCGGATTGCCCTGCCGGCAAGTGGCAGGGTGCTCGTTGCCAGCAAGGCGGCACCGTTCATGGGCGTTTCCATCGAACTTGATGCGGTGTTGCTGCAGGAGACCCTGGCCCGGCTCGATCCGATGCCGTCTGCCAAAGGGGCGCTTCCAGGCCTGTGCGTGCACGTCTTGCCGCCACCGGTGCTGGACTGCGTGGCGCGGATTGTTGAAGCGGCGTCGTTGGCGCAGGCGGACGTGCTGTTGCCCACCCTCCTGCGCGAACTGAACTATTGGTTGCTTACCGGCGCGACCGCGGCGGATGTGGCCGCCATGGCACGCCCGGAAGGGGCACTGCATCGCGTTGCCGATGCTGTTGTTTACCTGCGCCGCCATTTCCGCGAGCCGCTGCAGGTCGAGGCGCTGGCGGCGGCAAGCAGCCTGTCGGTGTCGTTGTTCTACCGCCAGTTCCGTGCGGTAACTGCGTTGTCGCCGTTGCAGTTCCAGAAGCAGCTGAGGCTGCTGGAGGCAAAGCGCCTGCTGGAAAACGACGAGGTGAATGTCACCGGTGCAGCGCTCAGCGTGGGCTATGAAAGCCTGTCGCAGTTCAGTCGGGAATACCTGCGCTGCTTCGGGCACAGCCCGCGGCACAGCGTTCAGGCAGGGACAGAGGAGCACGGCGCCGCTTGATCGCGTGCGGGACCTGAATTAATATCCGACCGGACGGATATTAATGGACGCCAGCATGGCTCGACCCCGCACCATCGACCCCAATCAACTGCTGGATGCCGCCGAGCGCGTTGTGGCGCGCCTTGGCGTGCCCGGGCTGACGCTTGATGCAGTGGCCGTGGAGGCCGGCATCAGCAAGGGCAGCGTGCTCTACGACTACCGCAACAAGGCGGCACTGGTGCAAGCGGTGGTGATGCGCGCGCTGCAGCGCGACAGCGCCCACAACCAGGCTGCCATCGACGCGCTGGATGGCGACGACAGCCCGGTGATCCGGGGGCGCCTGTTGGCGGCGGCGCAGCCGTTGCCCGAACCCTTCCGTCCCGTGGCGCTGAGCCTGGTGGCGGCCATGGCCAGCGATTCCAGCCTGCGTGCGCCCTTCCAGGCGCATCAACGCGAGGTCATTGACGCGGTCGAATCGAGCGCGCAGCAGCCGCGTGGCGCGATGCTGGCGTACCTGGCGCTGGAAGGCCTGAAGCTCCTCGAATCGCTCGACTACCACCGTTTCCCCGAACAGCAGCGCGCACAGCTGCTGAGCGATATCGCCTGGCTGGTGGAGCAGCGCCCGCATGCGGCGCAGCCACTGCCGTAGGAGTCTCCATGTTTGTATCCCAGCGTATTTTCCTCACCGGCGGCAGCGGCTACGTCGGTCGAAACCTGATCGAGGCCTTCACCCGCCGCGGCTGCGAAGTGGTTGCGCTTGCCCGCAGTGATGCGGCGGCAGGCGTGGTTGAACAGCGTGGCGCACGCGCATACCGCGGAGAGCTGCTCGACGAAGCGCTGGCAGCCGGCATGCAGGGGTGCGATGTGGTCGTCCACGCCGCCGCGGACACCGATCACGTGGCGGGCGGCGAACGGCAGCGCCGGATCAATGTCGACGGTACCCGGCAGGTGGTGCGGGCGGCGCTGCAGGCCGGCGTCACCCGGTTGCTGCTGCTCAGCACCGAATCGGTGCTGGCCACGGGGCGCGCGCTGGTCGCGGTGGATGAGCGCGCGCCACTGCCGCGCAGGGCCATTGGTGGGTACTCACGCTCCAAGGCTGCGGCGGAGCAGATCGCGCTGGCCGCCAACGGCGAGCGACTCTCGGTCAGCGTGCTGCGCCCCCGCTTCGTATGGGGACGCGACGACACCACTGCGCTTCCGCAACTGTGCGAAGCGGTGCGGTCAGGCCAGTTCGCCTGGATTTCCGGCGGCCACTACCTGACCTCCACCACGCACATCGCCAACCTGTGCGAAGCGGTACTTGCCGCCCTCACGCACGCGCGGCCGGGAGAGGTGTACTTCATCGCCGACCAGCAGCCCGTCCAGTTCCGCAGCTTCATCACGGCGCTGCTGGAAACCCAGGGCATGGCAGTGCCCGAACGCAGTGCTCCGCGCCCGTTGCTGTGGGCGCTGGCCAACGCGGGCGATGCGCTGGCGGCGGTCAGTGGTGGTCGCCTGCGCGGGCCGCTGACCCGCCAGCAGTTCGCTGCCTCCGCGGTCGAGGTGACCCTGGAGACCAGCAAGGCGCGCCAGGAGCTGGGATATCGCGACGTGATCACGCGCCAACAGGGGCTGGACGAACTGCACGTTCTGCGGGAAACGCCCAGCCACGCAGGGCGTGGCTCTACGTCGGTTCGTGGATCGGGCAACGGTTGAACGTTGACCGGAATTCACGCGAGGCTGCCATTACCACGCGACGTGCGCGGTTGAGGTTGCCCAGCGGCCGATGCGCCGCCAGGGCATGCCACGGGGCGAAGGCCAGCTGGTCTTCGCTCGATTCGGCGTCTGCACTCCAGGAGGCCTGGGCTTCGACCAACAGACGACCGACGGGCAGGTACGGGCTGAGCTCTTCAGGCCACACCACCGACGCGTCTTCAATCGGCATCTTCTCCAGGTCGCGGCACAGCTGCACCCGCAGCTCCCACTCGGCCACGGCACCCGGCTGGGCGAAGAACGCAGCAACCGCCTCGCGTTGCGTGTCCGGCGCCGATTCCAGCGGCTCGCCGGTCAGCGCCTTCAATGCCGGCGATACCGGCACCCAGGAGAACTTGGCAATGTAAGCGCCATAACGGAAGGGCACCTGGGTAAAGAAGGTTTCACCCAAAGGGTGATGCTGCGGTTCGCCGCCCAGCGCCTTGAGCGTGCCGCTCTGTCCTCCGACAGCTTCCAGAGCTGCCTCGGTGCCGCGCAACGTGGCCGACAGGAGCTGTTTGGTGCGCGGCATGCGCTCGGTGGTGGCCGCCAGCAGCTTCGCCGAGCGCAGGAAACCGCTGATGCCGGGCGTGTTGAACGCCGGCCCGTTGACCATCAGGAAGTCCTGGCTGTGTTGCTCATCGCCTCCCTCCACGCGTGCACCTGGCACGTGCAGGATCTTGACGGCCATCGCGCGCGGCGTGGAGACGGTATCGGGCAGCTGCTCGGCCGGCGGCGAGGACAACCGCACTAGGGCGTCGTACTCACCGGGTGCGGCGAACAGGCCATGACTAAGCTCGGGCGACAGCCCATCCAGCACGCGGAAGCGACCGCGCAGCAGCGCGTGGCCCTTCGCATGCACCGCGCGGTGCGCACGTCCTTCGTGCTCGGCCACGACCTGGGCCATGCCGGTGAACACCTTGACCAGTTCGGCAATGGTGGCCTGTTCGTCAGCGTCGGCATGTTCAACGTTGACCGAGTACGCGACAGCAGGGAGAAGCGCAGGCATGGGAGTGGCATCCGAAGGAATGAGGGGGCTGGGCACAGCCACCTTCCCGCTTGACCCGTGCAGGAGTAGTGCAGGGGACATTGCGATGATGCGAAGGCCGCGTGCAGCACCTTCACCCGGCATCGCTATCATGTGGCTCTCTTTCAGCGTAGGCGGTGCTTGTGTCGGTAGCTCTGGTCTGGTTCCGCCGTGATCTGCGTCTTCAGGACAACCCGGCGCTGCAGGCCGCGCTGGAGGCGGGGCATATCCCGGTGCCGGTCTACATCCACGCGCCGGACGAGGAGGGCGCATGGGCGCCGGGCGGTGCGTCGAACGCGTGGCTGCACCGCTCGTTGGCCGCGCTGGATGCGGAGTTGGGTGCGCGCGGGTCGGCGCTGGTGCTGCGCCAAGGTGACAGCCAGGCGCAGCTGCAGGCGTTGATCGAAGAAACCGGCGCCGAGGCGGTGTACTGGAACCGCAAGTACGAACCGGCCACGCAACCGCGCGACGCCCGGATCAAGCGCGAGCTGCGCGGGCAGGGCATCGATGCAAACAGCTGCAACGGCAGCCTGATGTTCGAGCCATGGGACATCGCCACGCTGCAGGGCGGGCCGTACAAGGTATTCACCCCGTTCTGGCGCAACGCGCTGACCCGCATGAACATTCCGGCGGCCGCCCGGCTGCCGCAGACCCTGCCGGCGCACGCTGCGACAGGCGTGGCACTGGACACCTTGGGACTGGCGCCGACGCTGGACTGGGACAAGCAATTCTGGGAGCACTGGCAGCCCGGCGAAGCTGGCGCGCAGGAAGCGCTGTCGGTGTTCATTGACGGTGCATTGAATGGTTACCGCCAGCAGCGCGACCTGCCTGACCGGGTAGGCACGTCGCTGCTGTCGCCGCACCTGCACTTCGGCGAAGTGTCGCCGTGGCAGATCGTGCGACGGCTGGAAGCAGAGCGCAGCGCCAGCCGCGATGCCGATGTCGATGGCTACATCCGCGAGCTGGGCTGGCGTGAGTTCTCCTACCACCTGCTGCACCACTTCCCGCAGACCCCGGAACAGAACCTCAACCCGCGTTTCGCGAACTTCCGCTGGGCCGAGCCAAATGCGACACAGATGCAGGCCTGGCAGCAGGGCCGGACCGGCGTGCCGATCGTCGACGCCGGCCTGCGCGAGCTGTGGGCCACCGGCTACATGCACAACCGCGTGCGGATGATCGTGGCCAGCTTCCTGTGCAAGCACATGCGCCAGCACTGGCTGCACGGCGCCCGCTGGTTCTGGGACACGCTGGTGGATGCGGACCTGGCCAACAACACCATGGGCTGGCAGTGGGTCGCCGGTACCGGTGCGGATGCGGCGCCGTATTTCCGCATCTTCAACCCGGTCACGCAGTCGCAGAAGTTCGATCCGCATGCGCGTTACATCACCCGCTGGGTGCCCGAACTGGCGCCGCTGCCGGTGAAGGCGCGCTTCGCACCGTGGCAGTCGCCGTCGTTGCTGGCCGAGCTGGCACCGGGCTATCCGGCGGTGCCGCTGGTGGATCTGGCGGCCGGCCGCGAGGCGGCGTTGGCCGCGTATCGACACACGGGCTGATGCCCGAAACCTGAACGAAATGCCGAATCCGTGCGTGTTCATCATGCCGGCATCGCATCTGCGTGTTTATCCTTCTGGCCGTCCGCACGCCGCCAGACGGCATCCAAGGAGAACACCATGATTCGATCCGCACCCCGCAACGTGGCCCTGGCCCTGATGACCGCTGCCGCCCTGTCGGCCTGCGCCACCGGTGGCTCCTACGTGCAGAGTGACCAGTACGGCAACCCGACCGAGCAGCAGAGCCGCACCGGCCGCAATGCGCTGATCGGTACCGCCATCGGCGTGGCCGCCGGCCTGCTGACCGGTGACAGCGCGACCGAGCGTCGCCAGCACGCGATGGTGGGTGCGGGTATCGGTGCACTGGCCGGCGCCGGCGTGGGTGCGTATCAGAACAAGCAGGAACGGCAGCTGCGCGAGCGTACCGCCAACACCGGCATCGACGTGCAGCGCCAGGGCGACAACATCGTGCTGAGCCTGCCCGATGGCGTGACCTTCGACTTCGGCAAGTCCGCGCTGAAGCCGCAGTTCTACGGTGCGCTCAACGGCGTGGCCGCTACGCTTACCGAATACAACCAGACCATGATCGAAGTGGTCGGCCACACCGACAGCATCGGCAGCGATGCGGTGAACAACAAGCTGTCCAAGGAGCGCGCCGATTCGGTGGCTGCCTACCTGGCCGGGCAGGGTGTGGATCGCGTGCGCATGGAGACGCTGGGTGCCGGCAAGGCCTATCCCATCGCCGACAACAGCACCGATGCCGGCCGCGCCAAGAACCGCCGCGTTGAGATCCGCGTGATCCCGCTTACCCAATAACGGTAGCGCCGCGCACTTTCGCGATATAAAAATGCCGCCTGGAAAGGCGGCATTTTTCATTGCGCGGACGGGTTGGATCAACCGGCCGTCACCGTCTCCAGGATCCGCTTCCCGGTCTCCTGCAGCTCCGCTTCGGCTTCCTTCTGCTGCTGCTTGGCCAACTTCGCCGCCGGGCACTGCGCCAGCATGTAGTTGGCGTCGAAGTTGAGCTTTTCGACCAGGAAATCCACGAACGCGCGCACCTTCGGCGACACCAGCCGGCCGCCGGCGAACACCGCGTTGAAATCCACTTCCGGGCCGGTCCAGCCCGCCAGCACGCGGCGCACCATGCCTGATTCGATGAACGGCTTGGCCATCACATCGCCGGTGAGCAGCAGTCCCTCGCCGCAGACCAGCGCACCGTTCAACGCCGACGGATCGTTGGCCACCAGCAGCGGATTGACCGGGAAATCGCGCAGGTCGCCGCCGTTCTCGCCCAGCTGCCAGAAGAACCGGTTGTTGTTGAGGTTGCGTGCCTTGCGCATCGCCAGGATGCGGTGGAACTGCAGTTCGTCCGGGTGCAGCGGCTCGCCGTAGCGTTCGATGTAGGCCGGGCTGGCGAACACCTGCGTGCGCAGGCTGCCCAGCTTGCGCGCCACCAGGTTGGAATCGGGCAGGGCGCCCACGCGCAGCGCGAGGTCCGCTTCGCCCGCGATCAGGTCCAGCTTTTCGTTGCCCAGGTGCATGTCCAGCTGGATCTCCGGGTACTGGGCGTGGAACTGCCCCAGCAGCGGTGCGATCCAAGTGATGCCGATCGAATAGGGCACGGTGAAGCGCAGCCAGCCGCGTGGGCCGGACTGCAGCTGGTTGACCGCGCCTTCGGCTTCTTCCAGCTCGCGCGCGATGCGCTGGCAGTGCTCGTGGTACACCGAGCCGGCCTCGGTCAGGCCCAGCCGGCGCGTGGTCCGGTGCAGCAGGCGTGCGCCCAGCCGCGTTTCCAGTTCCTGCACCTTGCGGCTGACGGTGGTCTTGGGCAGGCCGAGCGCATTGGCAGCGGCAATGAAGCTGCCTTGCTCGACCACCTTGACGAAGATCAGCGTGTCGTTGAGATCGTGGGCCATGACGGAGTCCATATCGGGGGATGGGTAGGGTGCCCGAAAGATTGTGCCGGGTACGGGACGATTATTCCCCTTAATTCGGACTAATCAAGGGGGAGTTCGAGGACTAATCTGGCGCCATTCCCGAATTGGAGGACGCCAACCATGTGGTTGCAGAACATTCTAGGCCGCGTCATCGGCGGCCGCACGCCCTCGCTGGAGCTGGCCCTGACCGTTGAAAAGCGCCCCTCGGCCTTCTCCGGCAAGGCTTTCCGCGAGTTCACCCCGCCCGCCAACCTGCAGCGCGGCGGCAGCCTGCGCCTGGGTGCCCGCAACGGCGGCCGACTGGGTCGAATTGGGATTATCCCGGCGACGGGAGTTAAAGTCCCATGAACGGGACACTGGCCCCCGAAGTGCTGGTGCTTGGCGGCACCGGCAGCGTCGGGCAGGGCATCGTGGCTGCGCTGCTGGAGGCCGGCAGCCCGGTCCTGGTGGTCGGCCGCGACCCGGGCCGGCTTGAGGCGCTGCGCGAGCAGTTCGCCGATGAGCCGGGGCTGGAAACGCTGTTGGGCTCGCTCGCCGACGATGGTTCGGCGCAGGCGCTGGCCGAGCGCATCGCGCAGCGGCCGCGCACGCTGGCCGCGGTCATCGATGCAATGGGCGGCCCCTACAACCGCGGCCGGGTCATCGACCGCAGCGGCGATGCGCTGCTGCAGGCGCTGCAGGCCGACATGATGCCGCACGTGCACGCCGGGCGCCGCCTGCTGCCGCTGCTGCAGAGCGAAGGCCACCCGCGCCGTTACGTGCTGGTCGGCAGCCCGGCTGGCTTCAAGCCGTGGGCCGGCTATGGCGAAAGCTCCATCACCGGCGCCGCCACGCGCATGTATGCGCAGGTGCTGCACCAGGAAGCACAGGCGCTGGGCGTGCGCGCGCAGATGCTGGAAGTGTGCAACCCGGTGTGCACGCCGACCAACGCCGCCAACGCGTGCATCGAATGGCCGAGCGCGCTGCTGGTCGGCCGCCGCGTGGTTTCCCTGCTCGACAACTGCGTCGACAACCGCGCCATCGTGCGCTGCGACACCCGCGATGCGGAACTTCCGCGTGGACTGCTGCAACTGGACCGGCCTCCCGCCTGGCGCGACATCGCAGGTGTCGCTTGACCTTTACCTAGGTTCAGGTCCCAAGCTGCCGGCCCCAAGCACTACAACGCGATTTTGTTTTTCTTTGACCACCCCTACGTACGGATGCATTCCATGACTTCCTCCAATTCCACTCCGCATCGCTTCTCCCGACGGCTGGCCATGGCCGGCGTATCGATCCTGGCGGCCGCCGTGCTGACCGCATGCAGCGGCAGCCAGGCCGAAACCGCCGGCCCGCCGCCGCCGCAGGTCAGCGCCGCGCCGGTGCTGGTCAAGCCGGTCAGCCAGTGGGACGACTTCAGCGGCCGCGTCGAGGCGGTGCAGAGCGTCGAACTGCGCCCGCGCGTGTCCGGCTACATCGACAAGGTCAACTACGTCGAAGGCGATGAAGTGAAGAAGGGCGATGTGCTCTTCACCATCGACGCGCGCAGCTACCAGGCCGAGTACGACCGCGCCCGTGCCGAACTCACCCGCGCGCGCACCCAGGCCACCGTCGCCCGCAGCGAGTCCGAGCGCGCCAAGAAGCTGTCCGAGCAGCAGGCCATCTCCACCGAATCCTGGGAGCAGCGCCGTGCCGCCGCCGACCAGGCCGGTGCCAACGTGCAGGCCGCGCAGGCGGCGTTGGATGCGGCGGCCCTGAACCTGGAATTCACCAAGGTGCGTGCGCCGATCGACGGCCGTGCCGGCCGCGCGATGGTCACCGCCGGCAACCTGGTCACCGCCGGGGACAGCGCCAGCGTGCTGACCACGCTGGTCTCGCTGGACACGGTGTTCGTGTACTTCGATGCCGACGAGGGCACCTTCCTGCGGTACGCGCAGATGGCACGCAAGGGCGAGCGCCCGAGCGAGCGCGACAGCGAGCTGCCGGTGAAGGTCGGCCTGTCCGGTGAAGAAGGCTTCCCGCATGCGGGCAAGGTCGACTTCCTGGACAACCAGGTCACCCGCAGCACCGGCACCATCCGCGTGCGTGCGCTGCTGGACAACGCCGACCGTGCCTTCACCCCGGGCCTGTTCGCCCGCGTGCAGCTGCTGGGCAGCGGCGAGTTCCAGGCCATGCTGATCGATGACAAGGCCGTGCTCACCGACCAGGACCGCAAGTACGTGTACGTGGTCGACAAGGAAGGCAAGGCGCAGCGCCGCGACATCCAGCTGGGCCGTACCGCCGAAGGCCTGCGCATCGTGCAGCAGGGGCTGGCGGCCGGCGACCGGGTGATCATCGATGGCGTGCAGAAGGTGTTCATGCCGGGGATGCCGGTTCAGGCCAAGGCGGTTGCGATGCAGCCGGCTGCGGCGGCTGCACCTGTTGCATTGAACTAAAGAGCAGCCGGCCAACGGTCGGCTCTACCGTGTCTTTCAACGCCCCGTGGGGCACCGCTCCCGCTGTCGTCTTCGACAGCGGCAGGGGTGCTGCACGCCGGCGTTGGTGAAAACCCAGGAATCCCCTAATGGACTTTTCCCGTTTCTTCATCGACAGGCCGATTTTCGCGGCGGTGCTGTCGATCGTGATCTTCGCCGCCGGCCTGATCTCCATACCCATGCTGCCGATCGGCGAGTACCCCGAAGTGGTGCCGCCGTCGGTGGTGGTGCGCACCGTGTACCCGGGTGCGAACCCGAAGGTGATCGCCGAAACCGTGGCCACCCCGCTGGAAGAGGCGATCAACGGCGTTGAGGGCATGATGTACCTCAAGTCGGTGGCCGGTTCGGACGGCGTGCTGCAGATGACCATCACCTTCCGCCCGGGCACCGACCCGGACGATGCGGCGGTGAAGGTGCAGAACCGCGTCGCCCAGGCGCAGGCGCGCCTGCCGGAAGATGTGCGGCGGCAGGGTGTGACCACCCAGAAGCAGTCGCCCACCTTCCTGATGGTGGTGCACCTGACCTCGCCGAAGGGCAAGTACGACACCCTGTACCTGCGCAACTACGCCCGCCTGCATGTCAAGGACGCGCTGGCGCGCATCCAGGGCGTGGGTGATGCGCAGATCTTCGGTGGCGGCGATTACGCCATGCGTGCCTGGCTGGACCCGGACAAGGTCGCCGCGCGCGGCCTGACCGCCAGCGACGTGGTGCGCGCCATGCGCGAGCAGAACGTGCAGGTCTCGGCCGGCCAGCTCGGCGCCGAGCCGATGCCCAACAGCCAGTTCCTGACCCTGATCAACGCCCAGGGCCGCCTGCGCAGCGAACAGGAGTTCGGCGACATCGTGCTCAAGGCCGGTGTCGATGGTGAAGTGGTGCGCCTGTCCGATGTGGCCCGTGTGGAACTGGGCGCCGGCGATTACACCCTGCGTTCGCAGCTGGATGGCAAGAACGCGGTAGGCATCGGTATCTTCCAGGCCCCGGGTGCCAACGCGCTGGAAATCCGCGATGCGGTGATCGGCACGATGGACGAGATGCAGAAGACCTTCCCGGACGACGTCAAGTACGAAGCGGTGTACGACACCACCATCTTCGTGCGCGACTCGATCAAGGCGGTGGTCTCAACGCTGCTGGAAGCCATCGCGCTGGTGGTGCTGGTGGTGATCCTGTTCCTGCAGACCTGGCGTGCCTCGATCATTCCGCTGATCGCCGTGCCGGTGTCCATCGTGGGTACGTTTGCCGCGCTTTACGTGCTGGGCTTCTCGATCAACACGCTGAGCCTGTTCGGGCTGGTGCTGGCAATCGGCATCGTGGTCGATGACGCGATCGTGGTGGTGGAGAATGTTGAACGCAACATCGAAGAGGGGCTGACCCCGCTCGCCGCGGCGCACCAGGCCATGAAGGAAGTGTCCGGGCCGATCATCGCGATCGCGCTGGTGCTGTGTGCGGTGTTCGTGCCGATGGCGTTCCTGTCCGGTGTGACCGGCCAGTTCTACAAGCAGTTCGCCGTCACCATCGCCATCTCCACGGTGATCTCGGCGATCAACTCGCTGACCCTGTCGCCGGCGCTGGCGGCCCGCCTGCTCAAGCCGCACGACGCGGCCAAGGATGCGCCGACCCGGATCATCGACCGCCTGTTCGGCTGGGTGTTCCGTCCGTTCAACCGCTTCTTCAAGTCCAGCTCGGAAAAGTACGAGCGCGGCGTGTCGAAGATCCTCGGTCGTCGTGGCGCGGTGTTCGTGGTGTACGCGGTGCTGCTGGTCGCCACCGGTTTCATCTTCAAGGTGGTGCCGCCGGGCTTCATCCCGACCCAGGACAAGCTGTACCTGATCGCCGGTGTGAAGCTGCCGGAAGGCTCGTCCATTGCCCGCACCGATGAAATGCTGCGCAAGGTCGCAAAGATCGCCCAGGAAACCGAGGGCGTGGCGCACACCATTTCGTTCCCGGGCCTGAACGCGCTGCAGTTCACCAACACGCCCAACACCGGCGTGGCGTTCATTCCGCTCAAGCCGTTCAACGAGCGCCATGGTCGCACCGCCGCGCAGATCAACGCCGAGATCAACCAGAAGATCGCCGGGCTGCAGGAAGGCTTCGCCTTCGCGATGATGCCGCCGCCGATCCTGGGCCTGGGCAACGGCAACGGCTACCAGATGTTCATCGAAGACCGCGGCAACCTGGGCTACGGTGCGTTGCAGACGGCGGTGAGCCAGATGCAGGGTGCGGTGGCACAGACCCCGGGCATGGCCTTCCCGATCACCAGCTACCAGGCCAACGTGCCGCAGCTGGATGCTGAAGTGGACCGGGTCAAGGCCAAGGCCCAGGGCGTGCAGCTCACCGAGCTGTTCGACACCCTGCAGACCTACCTGGGTTCGTCCTACGTCAACGACTTCAACGAGTTCGGGCGTACCTGGCAGGTGATTGCGCAGGCCGACGGCCAGTTCCGCAACAGCGTGGAAGACATCGGCAAGCTGCGTACCCGCAACGACCGTGGCGAGATGGTGCCGATCGGTTCGATGGTGACCATCAAGGAAACCTACGGCCCGGACCCGGTGCTGCGCTTCAACGGCTACCCCGCCGCGGACCTGGCCGGTGAAGCCGACCCGCGCCTGCTGTCGTCGGCCGAAGCGATGAACAACCTGACCGAAATCGCGGCCAAGGTGCTGCCGGTCGGCATGACCACCGAATGGACCGACCTGAGCTACCAGCAGGCCACCCAGGGCAAGGCCGCCTTCATCGTGTTCCCGGTGGCGATCCTGCTGGCGTTCCTGGTGCTGGCCGCGCTGTATGAGAGCTGGTCGCTGCCGCTGGCGGTGATCCTGATCGTGCCGATGACGCTGCTGTCGGCCCTGTTCGGCGTATGGTTGACCGGCGGTGACAACAACGTGTTCGTGCAGGTCGGCCTGGTGGTGCTGATGGGCCTGGCGTGCAAGAACGCGATCCTGATCGTCGAATTCGCCCGCGAACTGGAAATGGGCGGCAAGGGGATCGTGGAAGCCGCGCTGGAAGCCTGCCGCCTGCGTCTGCGCCCGATCGTGATGACCTCCATCGCGTTCATCGCCGGCACCATCCCGCTGGTGCTCTCGCACGGCGCCGGTGCGGAGGTGCGCTCGGTGACCGGTATCACCGTGTTCGCCGGCATGCTCGGTGTGACCCTGTTCGGCCTGTTCCTGACCCCGGTGTTCTACGTGGCCCTGCGCAAGTTCGTCAGCCGCAACGGCGGCGGCAAGCTGGTCGCCCACGGCGAATCCACTCTCCACCATTGATCCTGACCCCTACAAGGAATCACGCATGAATACCGCTACCTCCAAGATCGCCCTGGTCACCGGTGCCACCCGTGGCATCGGCCTGGAAACCGTGCGCCAGCTGGCCCAGGCCGGCGTGCACACGCTGCTGGCCGGTCGCAAGCGCGACACCGCCGTGGCCGAAGCGCTGAAGCTGCAGGCCGAAGGCCTGCCGGTGGAAGCGATCCAGCTCGACGTGGTCGACGCCGCCAGCATCGCCGCCGCCGTGCAGGAGATCAGCGACCGCCATGGTCGCCTCGACATCCTGGTCAACAACGCCGGCATCCTGCTCGACAACCCGGCGCTGGCCCCTTCGGCGCAGACCCTGGACACCTGGCGCAGCACCTTCGACACCAACCTGTTCGCGGTGATCGCCGTGACCCAGGCCTTCCTGCCGCTGCTCAACCAGTCGCCGGCCGGCCGCATCGTCAACGTGTCCAGCATCCTGGGTTCGCTGACCCTGCACAGCCAGCCGGGTTCGCCGATCTACGGCTTCGCGGTGCCGGCCTACAACGCCTCCAAGAGCGCGGTGAATGCCTGGACCGTGCAGCTGGCCTATGAGCTGCGCGAGAGCACCACCAAGGTCAACACCGTGCACCCCGGTTACGTGAAGACCGATATGAACAGTGGCGAAGGCGAGCTGGAAATCGCCGATGGCGCACGCTCCAGCGTGGGCATGGCACTGATCGGTGCCGACGGCCCCAACGGCAGCTTCACCTACCTGGGTGAGGTGCTGCCATGGTGATCCGTGTGTTGACCGCCGCCGTTGCCAGCGCGCTGCTGGCCGGCTGCGTCAGCGTCGGCCCCAACTACCAGGCACCGCCGGCGCAGCCGGTGGTCCTGCAGGGCGCGGCCGCGCCGGTGTTCAGCACCACCTCGCCGGTGGCCAGCTGGTGGGCGCAGTTCGATGACCCGGTGCTGGAAC
Organism: Stenotrophomonas sp. PS02300; assembly: GCF_029959395.1. Lineage (NCBI taxonomy): Bacteria > Pseudomonadati > Pseudomonadota > Gammaproteobacteria > Lysobacterales > Lysobacteraceae > Stenotrophomonas > Stenotrophomonas sp. PS02300. Next base: position 26,192 of record NZ_JASCOP010000016.1, on the reverse strand, counting down.
AGCTGGTGCACGATGCACTGGGCGACAACCTGGACCTGCGCATTGCGATGGCCCGCGTGCGTGAAGCGCGTGCGGTATTCGTCGAACAGCGTCTGGACCAGTTGCCGCACGTGACCAGCGGCGGCAGCTATGACCGCCGCAAGGCGCCGGATCTTACCGCCGGTGGTGAGCGCGTCTTCAGCGAAACCTACCAGCTCGGCTTCGATGCCGGCTGGGAGCTGGACCTGTTCGGCCGCCAGCGCCGTGCCGCCGAAGCGGCGCGTGCGGACCTGGGCGCCGAGCAGGACAACCTGGCCGATGCGCAGGTGACGGTGGCGGCTGAAGTGGCGCGCAATTACTTCGAACTGCGCGGCACCCAGAAGCGCATCGAAGTGGCCAAGCGCACGCTGGTGAACCTGCGCGACACCCAGAAGCTGACCGAAACCCGGTGGGACCTGGGCGCGGGCAGCGAGCTGGACGTGCAGAGCAGCCGCGCGCGGTTGAAGGCGATCGAGGCCGACATTCCGCTGCTGGAAGTGGCCGAAGTGCAGTCACGGCATCGCCTGGCGGTGCTGCTGGGCCAGCGCCCGGATGCACTGGACACGCTGCTGGAACCGCGTGATGCCGCGCCGTATGCGAAAGCATTGCCGCTCGGCGATACCACCGACCTGCTGCGCCAGCGTGCCGATGTACGCGTGGCCGAGCGTCGCCTGGCCGCCGCCACCGCGCGGGTTGGCGTGGCCACCGCCGACCTGTTCCCGCGGATCAGCCTGAGCGGGTTCGTCGGCTTCCTGTCCGGCGATGCCAGCGGGCTGGTCAACGGCAACAACAAGGCGTGGTCGGTGACCCCGTCGATCAGCTGGGCCGCGTTCGATTTCGGTACCGTGAAGGCGCGCCTGCGGGCCAGCAAGGCCCAGGCCGATGGTGCGGCTGCCGAGTATGAGAAGGCGGTGCTGCTGGCGCTGGAAGACACCGAAAACGCGTTGACCCGCTATGCCAAGCAGCAGGCCCGCCTGGCGATCGTCGCCGAGCAGGCCCAGGCCGCACGGCGTGCCGAACAGCTGGCGCAGATCCGCTATCGCGAAGGGTCGGAAGACTTCCTGACCCTGCTCGATGCGCAGCGTACCCAGTTGGCCGCCGACGACGCGTTGGCTGCGGCCGAGTCGACCGTCAACGTCAGCGTGGTGGGTGTGTACAAGGCGCTGGGCGGTTGGGGCCAGCAGCAGGACGCAACTCCGCCGGCGGTGGCCGGCACGATGCGGTGAAGGAACGCGGGGGGCGGCAAGAGTCGCCCCCTGCACACTTTGTAATGGTTCGCCGCAATGGCGTACCGGAGAACCCCGCGCTGACGGCTTTGCCTCTGCCGGGTCGGCCGGACGCGGTGCTAAAAACACCGCCTGCCCGGGAGATGCGTGATGCAACGGAAGTGCTGGAGACCGCCAGGAGACGGACCAAAGGACGAGCGCGTGTGGACGTCCTCGGGCCTGTCACCGAGCGTGATCGTCCTGCTGGTGGTGGCGGCATTGACCGTCAGCCTGGGCTTTGCGCGGTTGCCGGACAGCCTGCTTGGCATCGGCGTGGTCGGGGTCGGGGTGTTCCTGGCCATCAGCGCCCGCATCTGCCAGGCACGCGAACAACACCAGGCCCTGTGCAGGGCGCTGGAAGGAATGCGCCGGTTACCGCGCGGTTGAATCAGGGCCAGCGATTGGCCGCGCGGTGTGGGTCAGCGCGTGGACGCGGCCGGGAACACCAGCTCGGCCAGGACCGGATAGTGGTCCGACGGCACCACGCCGCCCGGCTTCTGGTCCAGCGTGGCGAATCGGTTCACGCCAAAGCCGCGCACCAGGATCCAGTCGATCTCGGCCGTGGGCGTGTCGCTGAAATTCTGGAAGGTCAGGCGCGGGCCTTCGACCTTGCGTGCCAGCTTGCGGGCATCGGCCAGCCCGGTGGTGAACGCCGCATACGTGGTGCTGCCCGGCTCGCTGTTGAAATCACCGGTGACCACCACGGGAATGTCCTTCGGCAGCGCGGCCAGCCGCTGGCTGATCAGCTTGGCGCCCAGTACCCGGCGCGGCTCGTCTTCATCGCGGTAGGGCAGGTGGGTGTTGTACAGGTAGAAACGCTTGCCATCGGCGGCACGCTCGAACAGCGCCCAGGTCACCATGCGCGGCATCAGGTTGCCCCAGGTGATGCTGCCGGCCACTTCCGGCGTGTCGGACAGCCAGAAGTTGCCCGACTCCACTACCTTCAATGCGGCGCTGTCGTAGAACACGCCCATATGCTCTTCATTGTCGCCGGGGCCGCGCGGCTCGCCGAACCACCGGTAGCCGGGCAGGTGCTGCACCAGGTAATCAGCCTGGTTGGTCTTGAGCTCCTGGGTGCCGAACACCACCGGGTGCTGCTCGCGCAGCAGCGCCACCATCGCATCGCGACGGTCCTCCCAGCGCTTGTTGGGTTCGGTGTCCACCGGGGTGCGGACATTGAATGACATCACCCGCAGCGGCTCGGGGGCCTTGGCCAGGGCGGAGCCGAGCGGCAGCGCCAGCGCGATCAGGGCCAGCAGGGCCGGACGACGAAAACGAGACAACATGGGAATCCCTCCATTCCGTGAAATCGTTTGCAGAGGGTCGCATGGAAGGGTCGCGCGTGGATATGCACAGCTTGGCGGCAGCGGCCGCAACGGCTCAGCTGGCCAGCAGCAGCACCCCGATGGTCATGTTGATCGCCGCGCCCAGCGCCAGTACCCACAAGGTGGAGAGGATCGTATTCAGCCACGAACGCTGCAGCGCCACCTTCAGCCAGCCGGCCTGCACCACCACGAACCAGGCCCCTGACAGCAGGGCGGTGGCAATGCCGATGTTGGTGGACAGCTGCCCGGGCAGGCGCACGAACACCATGCTGGTGGACAACGCCACCGCGAAGGGCGCGGTCAGGTAGCACTGCATGAAAAACGGCCGGCGCAGCGATTCGCGGGTCATCGGGATCCGCTTGCGGCGCAGCAGGTGCACCGTGGCTACCAGCGGCCAGATCGCAAAGGTGATCGAGCGGTACAGCAGCAGGCTTTCCTCGTTGCCCATCACCGTGCGCGACAGCTCGCTGGTGCCGACCACGGTCTGGTGCATCAGCAGCTCCACCCCGTGCGCGACCAGCACCGCCAGCATCAGGAACATCGGCGGGCTGATCGCATCGTCGAACTGGCGTTCCAGCTTTTCCTTCAGCTCGGTATTGACGTACTGCGCCATCCGCCGGGGATGCACCACCACCCGGTACAGCGTGCGCGGGAAGAACAGGAACCAGGTGCAGAGCTCGTACAGGAACTCTTCCAGCGAACGCAGCAGCTTGAGGAAATCCATGCAGGCCTCCGGCGCGGGGCAGGGCGCGAGGCCGCAGGACGCGGCGCCGCCGGTACCAGCATGGCCCAGGGAGCTATCGCATGCCAGCGTCCTGCCGCCACTGGTCGAAGTAGGTGACCAGCCCTGCGTCGGGCTCCAGCCGCTCCGCAGCGGCGGGCAGTGGCTCGGGCACGCGTGTGGGGGTTCCGTAGTCCACCATGTAGCGCACCGAGAAGGGGTCGGCATCCGGGAACCGGTTGCGGAGCTGCTGCATCACCACTCCGCCGCAGGAGCGGCAGGTGTCCTGCAGCGTCCACAGCTTGAACGAGATCGCGCGGGGGTGTTCCTCCATGGCGCTGGCGATCAGCCGCTCCGAATCCACCTCGCGGCCGAACGGGCGCGCTTCGAGATTGTCGAGGTTGCGCACCACCGGGAGGCTGGTGATGGTCTGCAGGGGGGCTACCCCCTGCATCGCCTTGCGGGCATCGACGAAGCGGGTGCCGTCACCGAGCGATGCGTCTTGCCGCAACTGGAGGTTGCGGCCCCGCTTTCCGCCGGAGAGCGCGTACAGGATGGTCCGCTTACCGTCATCGGAGATGACCTCGAGGAACGCCAGGTTGGTGCCCTTGAGGTGTACCTGGATCGACCGGCCGGCATCAGGCAGGGCCAGCGCGGTCGCATCCAGGGGCTGCCAGATGCCCTTGCCGCCGGTGGCCGGCAGCAGCGCATTGAGGACGTCGGCAACCTCTTTGCGTTCGTCCTCCGTGGCGCTGCCCATCGCCTTCCAGTCCGGGATGCGGCGACGCGCGATCTGGACGAAGCCAAGCTGTTCGCGCTCGCCGGTCAGCACGCTGTCGGCGTAGCGTTTGAGCACATCCGGGCGCCCGCGCGCGGCGAAGTAGTCGACGTACGCTTCGTAGGTGGGGAACTGCGCCAGCTGGTCCTCGCTCAGGCCGGGACGGATGAAGCTGTACGCCAGTCGCGCGATGTTCTCCCGATCCTGTTCCAGGTAAGGGCGCAGCAGGTTCATCCGGTAACCTTCCGACGTGCGCAGGTACGCATGGATCGCCGCAGCATCGCGTTCGTTCTGCAGGCGGGTGAACTGCAGTTCGGCGCCGGCGTCGAGGGTATCCGGCAGCGCGGCCTGGTAGAACACGCCATCATCAGGCTCGATGCACAATCCGCGCAGGAACGGCGATTCCACCCGGACCGCACGCAGGCGGCGCGCATCCTTTATGCCGGGCACCAGCGCGCCGACGTCGACCACGGGCAGCGTGTGCTGCAGGCGTGCCAGATCTGCTTCCTGCGGCGCCGCGCCGAGACCGAAGTCGGGTACATCCACCAGCGTGCCGCGCAGTGTGTCGGGATAGCTCACGCTGGCGGGCAGGCCGAGCGCATCGCGCTGCGTAACCGGCAGCGGGGACAACGTCGGGGGTGCTCCCTTCGCCGATGGGGTCCACGTGCAGATCTCACCCTTGTGCACCATCAGGCGCAGCGTTTCACCGGTGTCGGGGGAGGCGTGGCCCAGGTCCAGGGTGAACTCGCGGGTAGCGGCGGCGAGGGCGTCCAAGCGCTCCGGTGGAAGGGCGCCGACGTCCAGGTCGCTGGCCGCATCCGGAACGAAGCGCAGTCGCGACTGCCGCGCACACGGCAGCACCTCCAGCGAACGGCGCGGGCGGCAGCTCGCCGGCAGCGGCTGCCAGTGACCGGGCTCCGCGCCAGGTTGGACTTCCAGTGCGTCGCCCTCGGCGTTGAGCCTGTAGCGCTGGCCATGGAGCAGCACGTCCCACTCGTCCTCGCCGTGTGCGAGGAATTGCACCGGCGTATCCCCCACTGAGACCTGCAGGCCCCGTTCGGTGCGCCGTGCCGGAATCGTGGTGGGCAGCTCGTTCTCGAACGTGAATCCCTCAAGCGGAGGGCCGTAGGCCTGCCCGGTGAAAAGATCGAACCGATGCCACGCCGTGCCCTGCGCGATGATCAGCGCTGAGCGACCATCGGCCAGCCGCGCCTCGGCCAGTGAAGGCGTGGCGGCGCGCAGTTCGCGCACGGCCGCTGCGGGCGCCGCGCCCTGAGCCAGTGCGTGTTCCATCGCCTGCGCCGAACCGTCCAGCGCGGTTCCGCTGCGAAGCGCACGGCGCAGCCACCCCGCGCGCTTCAGGGCACTGGTCCAGGCGTGACTGCCCACCCACAACGCGCCCTTGCCAACGTTCTCGATAGTGCCGATGCCGCCTTGCCGGACAAGATCGGCGCCGAGCTTGAGCACCGCGCCGCCGGCCTCGGCTGCGATGGATCGGATGCTGCGTTCGCCGGCGGTGCGCACGATCAGTACCGTGGTGCTGATGAACTCGCCGACGGGCACGAGCGCCGATAGATCAAGCGCACATCCCACCAGGGTGCGTGCGGACAGGTCGCCGTCACGCAGGTGTTCGACACAGGTAAAGCCGGGCACCACAAATTCCGCCAGCTGCTTGAGCATGCGGCGCTCGCGCTCCCACAGCTGCTCCAATCCGGTCAGCTGGGCCAGTTCTTTGGCCCGTACGCGATCCAGCACCGGCTGCCAGAGGTGCGTGGCGGCCATCTTCGCGATGGCCGGCAGCTTCTGTGCATCGCTGCCGCGGATCGCCACGCCGGTGGAGGCCAGGGTAAGGCCTGACAGCGGGTTGAGATCGTTGCCATCGCGGGTGCGTCGCACCGCGCCGCTGATCAGCCCTTCGAAATCGATCAGCGGACCCAGCGCCGGGTCTTGCCACGCGCGTCGAGCCATGCCGGGCTGCGGTACCACTTCGAAATACACCGTGGCGTCGTCACTGTCCGGTGGGTCGCAGCTCACCAGCAGGCCCTGGTCGGCCTGGCGGTCATCGCAGCTGACCCGCAGCGTGCTGCAGGTGCCCTCCTGGAGCAGCCGCCGGTCATCGGCCGGCAGGCCTTCCAGGGCTGTCTCGATCAGGCCGGCCAGCCCGGCTTCCACGCGGCGCTGGTAGGCGTCGAACTCGCTGGCATAGCGGTCCGCGCTGGTGGGGCCGGATGTGGAGACATAGGCGTCCGCCACCAGCAAGGCCTGCAGCGAATCATCGTTGGTGACGAGGCGCTGCACGCGGGCGTCGTCGACCGGGTTGCCTCCCACCGCCGCAGGCTTGCCCAACGCCAGCAGGTCGGATTCGAAGCCGATCAACCGTGACGGTACGATGCCGTGTTGCGCGAGGTAGTCGTCTCCGATTTCAGCCGGCCGCTTTGCCCACAGCGCAGGCTCGACCCCGGCCTCGCGCAGCGTCTGCGCGGCGACATCCATGCGCCGCGGCGCGGGGCTGCCCAGCTGCTCCACATGCAGGGCGTGCTCACCCTGCCGGGTGTGCAGAAACGTGAGCGCCTCGCTGATCTGTGCGGCGCTGAGCTCGTCCAGCGGGGTGGTGTTGTTGATCGCACCATGGGCGCTCGCGTACGCCACCGCGGCCGGCACCACGGTTCGCGCCCACGCGTCGTACAGATCGTCATGCTCACCGGGCGCATGCGCCGGCATCCCCAGCTGCGCGGGCAGGGCCGTGATCGTATCGAAGTCGACTCGACCGCACGCACCGGGCTGCATGGCGTCAAAGAGGGTCGCTGCATGTCGGAGCGTCACGCTCAGCGGGGAGCTTCCGTAGCTGAGGTACTCGGGAATGCCGCTGACCAGCAGCGCAGGCTGGTCCAGCTCACTGGCCAGAATCCAGTACACGATCTCCAGTGCCGCCGGCGATGCGCCGGGATTGGCCTGCAGCACCGCATCGCGCAGTTCGCGGGCGAGCTCGCTAAAGCGCGCATCGACGACGGAGGGGGAGGCGAATCGATCACGCAGGGCGTCGATCCGGTCACGCCCCACATAGCGTTCGAGCATCTGCGTTGCCAGCAGTGTCTGCGCGCCGCGCGAAGACGCCGTTTCGCCATCAATTCCGCCGTGCCAGCCTGCCTCGGCCAGCAGCGGCCGGCAGAAGTCGGCGAACTGGCGGGTGCGGCCCATCAGCGCCCACGCGTCCACGGCGGCCAGCGGCGCCGCATCGCTGTCGCGCTCACTGCGCGGGTGCAGCAGTGAAAGCCCGAAGCGGTCGAGCAGGGCATCCAGTTCCGGCAGTTCGCCCGGGTCGAGGCCGGAGGGAACCAATGCGGGCGTCTGCGTTTCGCGTAGTGCGTACTCGGGCAGCGCCCGCTCGATGGCATCGACGGGTGCGGGAAGATCGCTGCGCGGCGCCAGTAGCGGGAACTGCAGGGGTGCGTTCGGCGGGTTTGCTGTACGCGCGTCTGGCGGCAGCAGCGCGGTACTGAAGGCGATGGCCTCATCGGTGCTCAATGCCGGGTAACGCGCACGCAGCGCGATCGCCAACGACAGCACCGGCGCGCCATCGTCGGCAAGCGAGCGCTCGCTCCATCCGGTAAGTTCGCCAGTCAGTGCGAGCTGGCCCTGCGCCGAGGCCGACAGCAACGCGGCACACGTGGTAGCCGTCAGCGGTGCGGCATGGTCCAGTCGCGAAGGCGCGGTGCCGCCCGGCAGCGGGCGCAATAATTGGCGCCAGACTGTGTGGCGCGCATCATCGCTGCCGCACCAGTCATCGAGTGCAGCGGGACCTTCCATGATCCGCGTCCACAACACCGGCACGCCCTGCGCCTGGCGCGTCTCCACGCGCGAGGCGCTGGCACGGTTCACCACGTCCACCAGGCCCCACCGGCTGTCGTAGCCGTCCGGGGCGCGCCATAGCGCGGCCAGCGCACTGGCCGGTTGCAGCGTCAGCCATTCGGCCGGTGACAGGTGCCAGGTCGAGCCGCGCTCGAACGGATTTCGCCAGTCGCCCAGCGTTTCACCACCGGGCAATGCCGCCAGGGTACGGAAGAAGCCGTGTGCAAGCTCCGGCGTGACCGCTTCGCTGCCAATGCCCAGCGTCGAGGCGATCAGCTCGCGGCTTTCATCACCGCGCATCAGCTGGAGCAGGGCGCGCTCCTGCTCTGCTGCCGTCTCCGGAAAGCGCTCGCTGCCCAGCAGATGACGGATCACCGCACCAGGCAGAGGCCGACCGATGCTGATCGGCGGCAGCAGCCGGCGCAGCGGCATCGGGTTGCCACCCAGATCCATGCGTTCGAGCAGGTCCAGCACCGGCGAAGAACGGGTGTCGCCCACCCACGCGAGGAACGCCGCACAGGTTGAGTACGCCACGGGGTACCAGGGATCGGCCCGTTCCATCGGCATGTCCACGCCGGCATACAGTTGTACCAGCGGTGCGATCAGATCCCGGGTCAGCACGCGCATATCGCTGCGGCGCGGGTCGATGACCGACTGCAGCGCCGGTTCCAGGTCGTCGTAGCGCGCCAACGACGCGGCAATGTGATGGAACAACGCGCCCAGTTCGGTCGCCCAGTGCGTGCCCGCCATCGCAGCGCGGCGTTCAAGATGATCGCGCCAGTCGGCCGTTGTGGGTGCTTGGCCGCGCCACTCCCAGCCTTCGCCGAACCGCAGCGGATCGACCGCGCCGCGCAGGCTGACCAGCAGGTCGGCCAGCAGCGCATCGGCGGCATCCAGCACTTCGAAGCCGGTGGCATCCAGCAACGCGGGCTCGGCCTCGACCAGCCAGCGCCGGGTCTGTGCCGGGTCCCCAGGATGCGGCACCGGCATGCCGTACGCCTGGCGCATGCGACCCTGGTGGGCGTCCAGCTGGGGCGCGGTCATCGGCACCGCCAGGCGCCCGGCAACGGTATCGGTCTGCCAGGCCAGTGCATCGAAGTACGCGTGTGCCGCCGCCAGCGGGACATCTTCCTGCGCCTGCAGATGGCCGACGGCAGCGCTGCCGGTGCGGGCCAATCCGTGCAGTTCTGCCGCGTCCTCGTCGTCGTGCGGGCCATGGGTCAGCACGTCCAGCATGCGGGTAAAGGCATACGCGCGAGCGGCATGGCTGTCGCCGTCTGCAAGCGTGCGCCTGGCGCCTTCGGGCAACACGGCGAAATCCTGCAGTGCCGCGTACCACGCGCGCGCAGGAGCGGCATCGAAGAAAGCTGCCAGTGCGGCCGGCGTCGGCGTGCGCTGCTGCAGGTCGAGCCCGGCAGCAGCGAAGGCTTCGGTCACGGCGGCGTACAGCCCGGCGGCCGTGCGCGGGACCTGCCAGTCCAGCGCGCTCCACCAGTCGCGCGGCGGAATGTGGTCCATCAGCGGGACCAGCACCGCCAGTGGCAGCGCACCCTGCATCGGCACCATGGCTTGTGCGGCTGCGCCGCCGATCAACGACGGCGTGCCAGTCGAGGCGAACGCAGGCACGCCCCTATCGGTGAGTGCACCGGACAGTGCCTGTGGCAGCACTGCAGGATGATGTACCGAGCGCGCGTCTGCGGCGGGTGCCATCGCCTGCAGCGGCGTCCGCTGCGGGGGAGCAGCAGGTCGCCCTTGGCGGGCCAGCAGCGCCCCCATCGCCGCTGCCTGCGCGCGCAGCAGGCCCGGCACGGTGCGCCGTTCTTCCCAGCACTGGCCCACCTGCGCCAGCGCGGTGCCGGGGCGCTGCCGACCGAGCAGCGCATCGCTGCCCGGTGCAGGCGTGGCGGCGCCAGCTGCCGGTGTACAGGCAACGGTCTGCAACGGAAGCATCCAGGCTGCATCGAGGTCCAGCGTCCGCGCGACCTCGACAACCGCATCCGCTGCCCGCGCGGTGTGACCCAGCAGGCGCGCACCCACCGCACCCGCATAGGCCACGCCGAAGCCCGTGCCCAGCAACTGCGGCAACTGCCCCGGCACGCTCAACAGGCTGACCAACGCACGGGCGACGCTGTTGTAACGGCCCAGCGGCCGAGCGGCTGCAGGTACCTCGACGCTGGCTTGATGGGCAACCGCCAGCAGCTGCGTGGCCATCGGGGGGATCGGGCCGTGCCCGGACGCAGTGCGGCGTTCGCCGGGCGTACCGCCGTGATGCGCGGCCAACCGTGCATGGATGGCGGCGATCTGCGCGGGTTCAAGCGCATCGAACACCGCAGGCAGCGCGGCGCGCGGTTCGAGCAGGCCGCCCTCGCGCTGCTCCTGCTGGCGCACGCGGCGCAGCGCCTGTTGCAGCGTGCGCGCCGAGGCCTCCGGCGCCAGACGCTGCAGCTGCGCGTGCACGGCGGCGTGGCGCACGTCGGTGGTCATGCCGGCGTACTGCGTGCGCTGGTGTTCCAGGGCGAGTTGCCGCGGGTCGGTCTGTGCGTGATGCGCACGATGCGCGTCCAGCAGCGCCTGCCAGCTGGCGGGAGCAACGTCGGCCGGGCAATAGAGCGCATCGCGAAGCTGCTGCAGCAGCGGATCGGTGTCGGCGACGGCCGCGCTCAGGTGCGGCCGCTCGGTGATGGACTCCACCTGCCACTGCGCGACAGGCAGCCGCAGTGCAAGCAGCAGCACGCGCCGCCAAGCGGCCGCTTCGGCGGCACTGCAGGCGGGCAGGATGCAGTTTTCCGCCAGCCACTCCGCCATCACCTGTCCCAACTGCGTGCCGGGCAGCCCGCCGTCCAGCAGTGCGTGCAGCAACGCGGTGTCGATCCGCGGCCCAACCAGCGTCTGGGCAAGCGCGTCCAGTTGCGCATGCGGCACGCCGATCAGCGGCACGATGTTCGGCGCCGGGGCCTGCGGGCGGTTCTGCACGCGCTGCGGGCCGGGCAGGCGCTGCTGTCGCACAGGCGGGCTCACTCCCCCGCGCGTTGACGTGCCGGAAGGGGGCTGGACGGCGGAACAGTGGGACAGCATCGGCACAGGCAACAGGTCGCGGCAGGCGCAGGGGCGCGGAAGGGCGCCGATCCTACGCACGGGGTGCGCCACTGCAATCGACTACATCAATCGAACCTGACTAAACCATTCAAGCTGTGCTTGGAAGTCGTTGCAGGGCGCGGGATCCCGGCATGCCACCTTGGTCTGACCGCCGCCGCGTGGCAGTGTCGGTATCGGAATTGTTGTATCGATCTTTCTACCTACATCGACGCCGCGAACATCGCATTCAACTGCGCGTAGCCCGGTGCATCGGTGGGCAGCGATATCGTGTCGCCGAGCAGTGCCTGCATGCCATCGGTCATCGCCTTCCAGGCGAGGGTGGAAAGCGCCGGTCCCGCGCTCAGGCGACGCACGCCGGCCGTTGCCAATGCATCGTGCGCGGCCATGCCCGGCAGCCACATGACGTTGAGTGGCAGTGGCTGCCCAGCTGCGATGTGCGCCATCTCGCCGAGGTCGGCGATGCCGGGGACGAAGCCGCCGTCGGCACCGGCACGCGCGTAGCCCTGCAGGCGCTCGATACTCATGGCTACCGCCTGCTCGCCTTTTGCCATGCCACGCAGGTAGACATCGGTCCGCGCGTTGATGAACAGCGGTCGTGCGCCCAGCTGCTGTCGGATCGCCTGCAGTTTCGCTTCGAGCAGCGCAGGGCTGTTCGCGCCATCTTCGATGTTGATGCCGACCACGCCCAGCGCGACGAGCTTGGCCACGCGCAGTGCGACCTCCTGCGGATCGTCGCTGTAGCCATCTTCCATATCCACGGTCACCGGCAGCGAGGTGACCCGCACGATTTCCGCAACGCGCTGCAGCAGGGCCACCTCGGGCAGGGCGCCGCCGTCGGGATAGCCGCATGACCACGCCATGGCCGCACTGGTGGTACCCACCGCGCTGGCACCCAGCTGCTGGGCGAGGGCGGCGCCACCGGCGTCCCAGACATTGGGCAGCACGAACAGGGCAGGGGAGCGGTGCAGTTGCTCGAAGCGCGGGTGAAGGGTGCTCATGGCGGTGGCTCCTTGGCGGAAATCCGGAGTCTGCGCCGGTTGCCGGGCCGGGGCTCGCTGTTTTCGGACAGTAATACCCGGGCGTCGGAACAGGGGTACTCTGGGCAGTCCCCCATCGCCAACCCCGGGCCCGCCGCATGGATTACCAGCTGATCATCAAGTTCTGGCGAAAGTCGCTGGACGACGAAGCCTTCCTGGCCACGCTGGAGGCCGAGCTGGGCACCGCCCTGGGCAGCGCAGCCAAGCTGGACGGTTACGACGTCAGCGCCAAGGAGATCAACCTCTTCATGTTCACCGCCGACCCGCGCCCGGCCTTCCGCCGTGCCAAGGACGTGCTGGAACGGCTGGGGGTGCTGCACAGCGTGTCGGCCGCCTACCGGCTGGAGGGCGGCGCGCAGTTCACTTCGTTGTGGCCGACCCGCATGGCGCGCAAGTTCACGCTGCCCTGAGGGCAATAAAAAAGCCGAGAGTCCCTAAGGGATCTCTCGGCTTTCCAGGGTCTTCGCAGACCCCGCATTGGTGGAGGTGGGCGGAATTGAACCGCCGTCCGAAGGCACTCCATCCCCGGTACTACATGCTTAGCTCACCGTTGAATCTCGCCCTGTGGCAGCACGGTGTGCAAAGCGCACCCCAGGACCAGCCTGCTTTAGTTAAGCCGTGACTGACAGGCAGCCATCACAGCCGGTTCCGTGATAATGACCCTACATCTACGAGCACGGGCACAAGTAGGTTCGGGGGTTCGCCTTAGGCGGCTGTAGAACTAAACGCTAAAGCTGTTTTTTAGGCAGCGATTGCGAAGTCGTTCGAACCGTAGTTGTCGTCGTTGGCAACTAGAAGTTTGCTGCTGGATTAACGAGGAAAGCTGCCCCCTCGGCATGCACCAAGTAACTTCACAACCCCCGTCGAAACCAATGCACCCCCGGTTTCTTCAAGAACTGCAAGCCGTCTGCGACCAGACGCTACTTGACGGGGCCGATGCTACTCCAATTCAGCTGAACAGTCACCTGAAAGGCGCACCCACCCCGGTTTGGGCTTACCTGCCTTCGCGCTGGCGCTTGCTGTCGGCCTGGTGCTTGGCCCGGACCTTGCGGTCATGGTTCTGGGCGTTGCGCTGGGTCATGGCCTGCTTGCGGGCTTCGGGTTCGGCCCGGGCCATCAGGGCCTCGATCCGGGCGACCAGGCGACGGTGCTCGAGCGAGTCGTAGCTCTGGGCCTCCGAGGCCACGCGCTTGGCGTTGCGCAGGGTGTAGGTGAGCACCTTGAGCAGGGCGGCCGGGTCCATGGCGCGGGCCAGCTCGCCGAAGATGGTCTCGTAGGCGGCGACGTCGGCCTGGAGCGTGGCGATGGGGTCCGCGCTCGGGGCGGTCTCCTGGGGGATTTCCTGGGTCACGCGGTGCTCCGGACAGTTGGGGCGGGTAGGGCAGCCGGGCAGGGCCCGGCTCTACGATGGTGGTAATGATGCGCCAGGCGGTACGGTGTCCGCCGGGGGGTCAGGCGTCGCGGTTGTGGCGGCGCATGGTGCGCTGCTTTTCGCGGGCCCAGTCGCGGTCCTTTTCGGCGTCGCGCTTGTCGTGGGTCTGCTTGCCCTTGGCCAGCGCCACTTCCAGCTTGATCTTGTTCTTGCTCCAGTACATCGCCGTGGGGACGATGGTGTAGCCGTCACGTTCGACCTTGCCGACCAGCTTGTCGATCTCGCTGCGGTGGAGCAGCAGCTTGCGCTCGCGGCGGTCGTTGGCCACCACATGGGTGGAGGCCTGGATCAACGGGGTGATCTGGGCGCCGATCAGGAAGATCTCGCCGCTTTTGACGTAGGCGTAGGCGTCGATGATGTTGCCGCGCCCGGCGCGGATCGATTTCACTTCCCAGCCCTGCAGGGCCAGGCCGGCCTCGAAACGGTCCTCGAGGGTGTATTCGTGGCGGGCACGCTTGTTGAGCGCGATGGTTTTGTTGGCCGTCGCGTTCTTTGCTTTATCCTTGCCGCTGTTCTTGCTCATTTCCGTATTGTCTCCGATTCGGGCCTCCGTGGTCGATTCGCCAGCCAAGCCTTCGCATGCCAACTATCCGACGTAGTGCCCTGGTTGAACATTCGGCTGCCCGCATGTTCGACCTGGTCAATGATATTGATGCCTACCCGCGCCGCTTCCGGTGGTGCTCGGCCGCGCAGATCCTGGAATCCGGCCCGGACCGGCTGGTGGCGCGGCTGGACCTGGGGCTGGGGTCGTTTTCGACCTGGTTCATGACCGAAAACACCCTCCAGCGCCCGCACCACATCGACATGCAGCTGCGCGATGGGCCGTTCAAGCGCCTGCACGGCCGCTGGGAATTCCATGCGCTGGCCGAAGATGCCTGCAAGGTCAGCCTCACCCTGGAGTTTGAACCCAACTCACGCCTGCTGGGGCCGGCACTGGCACTGGGCTTCCAGGGCCTGGCCGACCGCATGGTCAATGACTTCGTCCGCGTCGCCGACGAGCAGGACTGAGCCGTGATCCGGGTGGAAGTGGTGTTGGCCTGGCCCGACCGGGCCGATGCGCGCCCGTTGCAGCTGGCCGACGGCGCCACCGTGGCCGACGCCATTGCCGCCGCGGCGATCGAGGACAGCGAAAACTGCCCGGCCGTGGCCGTGCATGGGCTGCTGGCCAAGGCCAGCCAGGTGCTCAACGACGGGGACCGCGTGGAACTGCTGCGGCCCCTGGTGGCGGATCCGAAGGACAACCGGCGTAAACGGGCTCGCGCTCGCTGATGGTGCCAGCCGGGCAGGGCCCGGCTCTACGCCGCATTGCCAACCGCCCGGTCACTGTGTGCCGGGCGGTGCGCCGGATCAGCGGCCGCGCTGCTTCTTCTTGTCCTTGGCCAGGTTGCGGCCGAACTGGCGCACCTGGTCCCGGGCCAGCTGGGCATCGTTGTTCGGGAAGTAGTCGCCTTCCCAACGGGTGACCTGGTCGCCTTCGAAGAAGACAACGAAGTTCTTCACTTCGGTGCGGCCGAGGCGGTCCAGCCGCTGGCTGGCGGTGTAGTCCCAGCGCTGGGCGTGGAAGGGGTCGTCGATGGAGGGGGTGCCGAGCAGCGCGTTGACCTGCTGCTTGCTCTGGCCCACCTGCAGCTGACCGACGGCCTGCTCCCGGATCAGGTTGCCCTGATAGATGGGTTGCTTATAGATGATGCCGCAGCCCGTGGTGGACAGGGCAACGGCGGCGACCAGCAGGAGATTGCGCATCGGGAATGGCGTTTGGGGAAATCCAGTCGATGATACACTCCGAACGTGTCGCCGCGACCCAATCCGAGGCAGCTGGCGCTAAATCGCCAATGAACGGAGACTTATGGAAACCCACGACCTGCGCAAAGTTGGCCTGAAGGTGACCCATCCGCGTATGCGGATCCTTGCCCTGCTCGAGCAGCGCGACGCCCAGAAGCACCAGCACCACATGACGGCCGAAGACATCTACCGCCAGCTTTTGGAGCACGGTGACGAGATCGGCCTGGCCACGGTGTACCGCGTGCTGACCCAGTTCGAGGCCGCCGGCCTGGTGCTGAAGCACAACTTCGAAGGCGGCCAGGCCGTTTACGAACTGGACCGGGGCGGCCACCACGACCACATGGTCGATGTCGACTCGGGCAAGATCATCGAGTTCGAAAGCCACGAGATCGAAGAACTTCAGCGCAAGATCGCCGCCGACCACGGCTACGAGCTGGAAGAGCACTCGCTGGTGCTCTACGTGCGCAAGAAAAGGAAGTAACGGCGCAGCCGTTACGGTAGCTACCGACCGTTGGTCGGTAGACGCTTAAAAAGAACCCGGGCCAAGCCCGGGTTTTTTATTGCCCGAACATCGCCAGGTCCACCGCCTCGGCCATCGCCCGGTTGCCGGCATCGCCCGGGTGCAGGTGGTCGCCGGAGTCGAACGCCGGCGCCAGCCGGGCCGGGTCGGCCGGGTCGCGCAGGGCGGCGTCCAGGTCGATCACGGCATCGAACGGGGCCTGCTCGCGCAGCCAGGCATTGAGCTGTTGGCGCAGGGCGTCCTTTTCAGGGGCGTAATAGTCGTCGAGCGGGGTGCCGGGCAATGCGCCGGCAAACGGGGTCAGGGTGGCGCCGATGATCCGCACGCCGTGGGCATGCGCGCGCTCTGCCAGCTGGCGGTAGCCGGCCTGGAGTTCGGCCAGCGACGGTCGTGGCTGGTCGCGGGCGAAGGCGGTGCCCGGCCAGCTGATGTCATTGATCCCCACCAGCACCACCACGCTGGCCACGCCCGGAACGTCCAGCACATCGCGCTGGAACCGGGCCAGCGCCGCTTCGCCCATGCCGTCGCGCAGCAGCCGCCCGCCGGAGATGCCCGCATTGACTACCGCCATACCTTGCGGCGCCAGCCGGGCAGCCAGGTGGTCGGTCCAGCGCTGGTCGCGGTCCAGGCTGGCGGTGGCGCCGTCGGTGATCGAATCGCCGATCACCACCACGGTGCGCGCCGCCGCCGGGGCCTCCACCTCGATCCCGGTCAGGAACAGCCGCGCGGTGGTGGGGCTGCTGTCGCGCAGCGCAACGCTGCCGGACTGGTCGCCCGGGGCGATCGCGCTGGTCTGGCGCCCCTCCCAGTGGAAGGTCTGCAGTGGCGTGGGGCCGGGAACGTACACGTTGACCTGCACAGCCTGCTGGTTGCCAACGGGCAGGGCCAGCGGGTCGGTCACGCGGTCCTGGCCGGGCGCGATGGTGGTGCCCGCCTGGCCGTCAAAGGACAGCGCCACCGGGGCTGCTCCGGCGCTCCCGGCCACGCTGGCCGCACCGATCCGCAAGGGCGTGGTGCCGAACGCATTGCTCAAACGCACGCGCAACCGCGGCCCGCCCAGGCTGATCCGGGCGGTCTGGCGGAAGGTCTGGTTGTCCAGCACCTGCGGGATACCGGTCGGAAACAGGAAGTCGGCGCCCCAGACCGGTTGCGGGCTGGCCTGCCAGCTGGCGACCCAGTGCGGCGGCGCGGGACCTTCCGCAGCGGTGGCGAGGGAGGCGGCAGCGGCCGACAGCGTCAGCAGGGTGCCAGTGGCAAGGCGGATCAGGGGGTTCATGTAGGCCATCCCGTGGAAGAGGCGGCCATCGTGCGCGGCGGGCTATCTGTGAACTAGACTGCCTGCGGACAATCATCTGTGAACTGAATTCATCCAATGCCGACGCCCGACATCAATCGTTCCGGCCAGCTGGAAATCTTCGTGCGGGTGATCGAGGCCGGCAGTTTCTCGGCGGCGGCCCGCGCGCTGGACATGAGTCCTTCGGCGGTCAGCAAGCTGGTGGCGCGGCTGGAGCAACGGCTGGGCACGCGGCTGCTGCAGCGTTCCACCCGCCAGTTGCAGCTGACCCCGGAAGGCTGCGCCTTCTATGAGCGTGGCCTGCGCGTGCTGGCCGACCTGGACGAGGCCGAGCGCTGCGCCAGCGCCCATGCCGAACCGCGCGGGCGGCTGCGGGTGAACAGCAACGTGCCGTTTGCCCACCACTTCCTGCTGCCGCTGCTGCCGGCCTTCCTGGACCGGCACCCGCAGGTGGGGGTGGACCTGATGCTCACCGATGAGGTGATCGACCTGTTGGAGCAGCGTACCGACGTGGCGGTGCGGGCCGGCCCGTTGAAGAGCTCCAGCCTGGTCGCGCGGCGGCTGGGCAGCACCCGGATGATGATCGTGGCGGCGCCAACATACGCGGCCCGGCATGGGTTGCCGGGCGATGCGGCAGCGCTGCTGGCACACAACCGCCTGGATATCGGTCACGCACGTGCGCAGACCGGCTGGCCGGTGTGCGAACAGGGGCAGGTGCAGATGGTGCCGACCGGCGGCAACGCACGCGCCAGCGATGGCGAGGCGTTGCGGCGGCTGGTGCTGGGCGGCGCGGGCATCGCACGGCTGGCGGCCTTCCAGGTGCAGGCCGATATCGCCGCCGGGCGGCTGCTGCCGGTACTGGAGCACGCCAACCCGGGTGACCTGGAAGACGTGCACGCGGTGTTCGTGGGGCAGGGGGGTTACCTGCCCCTGCGGGTGCGCGCGTTCCTGGATTTCCTGGTGGAACACGTAGATCTGCGCAAACCGCTGATCTGACGGTAGGTACCCACCGTGGGTGGGTACTGCCCTCAGGTTTCCTGCAGCAGCTTGCGCGCGGCGGCGCGGGCTTCCTTGCTGACTTCCACCCCGCCGAGCATGCGCGCGAGTTCTTCCTCGCGGGCCTTGGCATCCAGCTTCTCCACCGCGCTCTGGGTCATGCCCTCCACCGGTGCCTTGCTGACCCGGTAATGGGCGTGGCCCTTGGAGGCGACCTGCGGCAGGTGGGTGACGCACAACACCTGGCGCTTCTCGCCCAGCGCGCGCAGCTTCTGGCCGACGATATCGGCCACCGCGCCGCCGATGCCGGAATCGACTTCGTCGAACACCATGGTCGGCACCGCATCCAGGCCCAGCGCGGCCACTTCAATGGCCAGCGAGATGCGCGAGAGCTCACCACCGGAGGCCACTTTGCGCAGCGCGCGCGGCGGCTGGCCGGCGTTGGCGGCCACCAGGAATTCCACGCGCTCGGCACCGTTCGGGTCCGGCTTGGCGGCCGCGTGCGGCTCGATCTCGATCAGGAACTGGCCGCCGCCCATGCCCAGCTCGCCGATCAGCGTGGTGGTGGTCTCCGACAGCGCCTTGGCCGCGGTGGCGCGGCTGGCACTGAGCGTGGTGGCGACGGCCTGCCACTGCGCGGCCGCGCGGTCGATCTCGCCGGCCAGCGCCTGCAGGCGGGTATCGGCGCCGCGCAGCTGCTCGACTTCGGCTTCCATCGCATCGCGGTGTTCGGCCAGGCCTTCCATCGGCACGCGGTGCTTGCGCGCCAGGTCGTGCAGGCGGCCGAGGCGGCGTTCGATGTCCTCGAACTGCTCCGGGTCGGCATCGAGGTCGTCGTGGACCCGGTCGAGCAGGGCCAGCGCTTCGTGCAGCTGGATGACCGCGCTGTCCAGCAGCGCGTCCACCTCGCCCAGCCGGGCGTCGTGTTCGGCCACGCGGGCCAGGTCATGCCGGGTCTGCTGCAGCAGCTGCAGTACCGACACCTCATCGTCGCCGTTGAGCCGGGCGGCGGCCACGTCGCAGGCGCTGACCAGCGCCCCGGCGTGGGCCTGGCGACGGTGGCTGCTGCCCAGCGCGGCGATCGAGGCCGGCTCGAGGTCTTCGCGCTGCAGCTCGCCCAGCTGGTGTTCCAGGAAGCCGATGCGGTCGCTGACATCGCCCTGCCGCGACAGCGACTCGGCCTCATCGACCAGCGCCTGCCAACGGCCGGCGGCCTGGCGCACCTGGATGCGCTCGGCCTCGTTGCGGGCGTAGGCGTCCAGCAGCGCCAGCTGCGAGGGCCGCGCCAGCAGCGCCTGCTGTTCGTGCTGGCCGTGGATTTCGACCAGCATGCCGGCCAGCTCGGTGAGCTGGGACAGGGTCACCGGACGCCCGTTGATCCAGGCGCGCGAGCCGCCGTCGGCACGGATGATCCGGCGCAGTTGGCACTGTTCCTCGTCATCCAGTTCGTTGTCGCGCAGCCATTGCCGGGCCGGGGCCTGTTCGCCCGGCGCGAATTCGGCCGACAGCTCGGCGCGCGCCGCGCCGTGCCGGACCACGCCGCTGTCGGCGCGCAGCCCGGACAGGAAGCCCAGCGCGTCGACCATCAGCGACTTGCCTGCGCCGGTCTCGCCGGAAACCACGGTCATGCCCGCGCCGAACTCCAGTTCGGTGGCACGGACAACGGCAAAATCCTTGATCGATAGATGTTTAAGCATGGTCGTGGGTTCTTGAGCCGCGCAACGCTAGCATGGGTGGGGCAGGCAGTGTTCCTGCCATTATCCAACGTTGCGTCTCACAGGTTGATTCCATGCACCCTTCCGCGCCCCATCTTGCACCGCGTGCCCGCCACCTGCTGCGGACGCTGATCGCGCGCCACATCCAGGATGGCGAGCCGGTCGGTTCGCAGACTTTGGCGCGGTTGGCCGGGCTGGATGTCAGCCCGGCCACCATCCGCAACATCCTGGGCGACCTGGAAGACCTGGGCCTGCTCAGCTCGGCGCACGTCTCGGCCGGGCGGGTGCCCACCGCGCACGGCTACCGGGTGTTCGTCGACAGCCTGGTCAAGATGCAGCCGCCCGGCGAAAGCGAGCTGAGCCGCCTGCGCAGCGAGCTGTCCAGTGGCGCCGGCACCCAGGCCCTGCTCGGCAGCGCCTCGGAGCTGCTCTCGGCGATGAGCCATTTCGTCGGCGTGGTCGGCGCGCCACGGCGCGAACAGTTCGCGTTCCGCCACATCGATTTCGTGGCGCTGGACGCACGCCGGGTGCTGGCCATCCTGGTGTTTGCCGACAATGAAGTGCAGAACCGGGTGATCGAGCCCAAGCGCAGCTGGGAGCCGGCCGAGCTGGAGAAGGTGGCCAACTACCTCAACGCCCATTGCGCCGGCCGCCCGCTGGCCGAGATCCGCGCCACCCTGCTGGTCGAGCTTCGCCAGGCGCGCACGGAAATGGAGCAGCTGCTGGCGCACAGCGTGGAGCTGGCCGAACAGGCGATGGCGCCGCCGGCCGACGACATGGTGCTGGCCGGGCAGACCCGGCTGATGGGGGTACAGGACCTGTCCGACCTGGACCGCCTGCGCGAGCTGTTCGACCTGTTCGCCAGCAAGCGCGAGATCCTGCAGCTGCTCGAGCGCACCATCCAGGCCCCGGGGGTGCGCATCTTCATCGGCGAGGAGACCGGGGTGATGCCGCTGGAGAACATCTCGCTGGTCACCGCCCCGTACTCGGCCGGCGGCCAGGTGCTGGGCGTGCTGGGGGTGATCGGGCCCAAGCGGATGGCCTACGACCGCATGATTCCGCTGGTGGAGGCCACTGCCCAGGTGCTCGGCGCAGCCCTGGATGCCCCCGCAGGGGGCGGATTGTCCCGGGATCGCACCTAAACACGCCCGCAGCTCTTGAATCGGGTCCGGCCGCCCACATTGGGGTGGGTGGAGGCGGAGAGTCACCGCCAAGGATCCGGAAATGAACCAAGATCAGCCTGATATCGCATCCCAGACCCCGGCCGGCGACGCCGCCACGGGCGATTCCCTGCAGCAGCAGCTGGACAGCCTGCACAACGAAGTGGCCCTGCTCCGGTCCGAGTCGCTGCGTGAGCGCGCCGACCTGGACAACCAGCGCAAGCGCGTGGCCCGCGACGTCGAACAGGCGCGCCGCTTCGCCAACGAAAAGCTGCTGGGCGAGCTGCTGCCGGTGTTCGACAGCCTGGACGCCGGGCTCAATGCCGCCGGCGCCGAACCCAGCCCGCTGCGCGAAGGCCTGGAGCTGACCTACAAGCAGCTGCTCAAGGTCGCCGCCGACAACGGCCTGACCCTGCTGGACCCCACCGGCCAGACCTTCAACCCCGAACACCACCAGGCCATCAGCCAGGTCGACGCGCCCGGCGCGGCGCCGGGCAGCGTGGTCCAGGTGTTCCAGAAGGGCTACCTGCTTAACGACCGCCTGCTGCGGCCGGCCCTGGTCGTAGTGGCGCGGGACTGACCTGAACGCGTTTGGCCGCCATCGGACACAGCGTTCGATGGATGGGTTGAAAGTGTCATCAGCGTCCCACACATCCCATTCATAACCCGGCAGCTGCCGGATGTTCCCAAATTTTTCAGGAGTCTCCCCATGGGCAAGATCATTGGTATCGACCTCGGCACCACCAACTCGTGTGTGGCGATCATGGACGGCGGCAAGGCCCGCGTCATCGAAAACTCGGAAGGCGACCGCACCACGCCGTCCATCGTCGCCTACACCAAGGATGGCGAAGTGCTGGTGGGTGCCTCGGCCAAGCGCCAGGCCGTCACCAATCCGAAGAACACCTTCTACGCCGTCAAGCGCCTGATCGGCCGCAAGTTCACCGACGCTGAAGTCCAGAAGGACATCGCGCACGTGCCTTACGGCATCCTGGCCCACGACAACGGCGATGCCTGGGTGCAGACCAGCGATGCCAAGAAGATGGCGCCGCAGGAAATCTCCGCGCGCGTGCTGGAAAAGATGAAGAAGACGGCCGAAGCCTTCCTGGGCGAGACCGTCACCGAAGCGGTCATCACCGTGCCGGCCTACTTCAACGACAGCCAGCGCCAGGCGACCAAGGACGCCGGCCGCATCGCGGGCCTGGAGGTCAAGCGCATCATCAACGAGCCGACCGCTGCTGCCCTGGCCTATGGCCTGGACAAGGGTGACGGCAAGGACCGCAAGATCGTCGTGTACGACCTGGGCGGCGGCACCTTCGACGTGTCGATCATTGAAATCGCCAACGTCGACGGTGAGAAGCAGTTCGAAGTGCTGGCCACCAACGGCGACACCTTCCTGGGCGGCGAAGACTTCGACAACCGCGTCATCGAGTACCTGGTGGACGAGTTCAACAAGGACCAGGGCATCGACCTGCGCAAGGATCCGCTCGCCCTGCAGCGCCTGAAGGATGCGGCCGAGCGCGCCAAGATCGAGCTGTCGACCAGCCAGCAGACCGAAGTGAACCTGCCGTACGTCACCGCCGATGCCTCCGGTCCGAAGCACCTGAACATCAAGCTGACCCGCGCCAAGCTGGAAGCGCTGGTGGAAGACCTGATCAAGAAGTCGATCGAGCCGTGCCGCATCGCCCTGAACGATGCCGGCCTGCGTTCGAGCGACATCAGCGAAGTGATCCTGGTCGGCGGCCAGACCCGCATGCCGAAGGTGCAGCAGGCCGTGACCGAGTTCTTCGGCAAGGAACCGCGCAAGGACGTCAACCCGGACGAAGCCGTGGCACTGGGTGCGGCGATCCAGGGCGGCGTGCTCGGCGGCGACGTCAAGGACGTGCTGCTGCTGGACGTGACCCCGCTGTCGCTGGGTATCGAAACCATGGGCGGTGTGTTCACCAAGATCATCGAAAAGAACACCACCATCCCGACCAAGGCGTCGCAGGTATTCTCCACCGCCGAAGACAACCAGTCGGCCGTGACCGTGCACGTGCTGCAGGGTGAGCGCGAACAGGCCCGCTACAACAAGTCGCTGGCCAAGTTCGACCTCTCCGGCATCGAGCCGGCCCCGCGCGGCCTGCCGCAGGTGGAAGTGTCCTTCGACATCGACGCCAACGGCATCCTGCACGTGTCGGCCAAGGACAAGAAGACCAACAAGGAACAGAAGGTCGAGATCAAGGCCGGTTCGGGTCTGTCCGAGGACGAGATCGCGCGCATGGTCGCCGACGCGGAAGCCAACCGCGAAGAAGACAAGAAGTTCCACGAGCTGGTCCAGGCCCGCAACCAGGCTGACGCGCTGATCCACGGTACCCGTACCGCGATCAACGAACACGGCAGCAAGGTTGGTGGCGAAGTGATCGGCAAGGTCGAATCGGCCCTGGCCGACCTGGAAACCGCGATGAAGGGTGACGACAAGGCCCAGATCGAAGCCAAGTCGAAGGTGCTTGAAGAAGCCGGCCAGTCGCTGTTCGCGGCCTCGGCTACGGCCGAGCAGGGCGGCGGCGCCCCGGGTGCCGATGCCGGTGCCGGCACCAACGGCGGCGCACAGGACGACGTGGTCGACGCCGAGTTCACCGAAGTAAAGGACGACAAGAAGTCCTGATCCGGACGCCAGACGGGACGTTGCGCAGGCAACGTCCCGTTGTCGTTTCCATTAGATCCTGACAGCCGTGCCGCGGCATGTCGGGGATGAATCCCGACCGCCGGAACCCGATTCAAACCATGAGCAAGCGCGATTATTACGAAGTGCTGGGTGTTACCCGCACGGCGACCGAAGAAGAACTGAAGAAGGCCTATCGCCGTTGCGCGATGAAGCACCACCCTGACCGCAACCCCGGCGACAGCGCCGCCGAAGCGGCCTTCAAGGAGTGCAAGGAAGCCTACGAAACCCTGTCCGACGCCAACAAGCGCCGCATGTACGATGCGCACGGCCACGCGGCCTTCGAGCACGGCATGGGCGGCGGTGGCGGCCCGGGTGGCCCGGACATGGGCGACATCTTCGGCGACATCTTCGGCAACATCTTCGGCGGTGCCGGTGGTGGTCCGCGCCAGGCACGTCGCGGTGCCGACATCGGCTACGTGATGGAGCTGGACCTGGAAGAAGCGGTGCGCGGCATCGAGCGCCGCATCGAGATTCCGACCCTGGCCGAGTGCGACGACTGCCACGGCAGCGGTTCGGACGACGGCAAGGTGGAAACCTGCAGCGTGTGCCGTGGGCAGGGCCAGGTGCGCATCCAGCGTGGCATCTTCGCCATGCAGCAGGCCTGCCACAACTGCAACGGCCGCGGCCAGATCATCCAGAACCCCTGCAAGACCTGCCACGGCAATGGCCGGGTAGAGGAAGACAAGGTGTTGTCGGTCAAGGTGCCCGCGGGCGTCGACACCGGCGACCGCATCCGCCTGGCGGGCGAGGGTGAGGCCGGTCCGGCCGGCACGCCGCCGGGCGACCTGTACGTGGAAGTGCGGGTGCGCGAGCACGCCATCTTCCAGCGCGATGGCGACGACCTGCACTGCGAAGTGCCGATCCGCATCTCGCAGGCCGCGCTGGGCGATACCGTGCGCGTAGCCACCTTGGGCGGCTATGCGGAAATCCGCATTCCGGCCGAAACCCAGACCGGCAAGCTGTTCCGCCTGCGCGGCAAGGGCGTGCGTTCGGTGCGCAGCCGCAGCGAAGGTGACCTGTACTGCCGCGTGGTGGTGGAGACCCCGGTCAACCTGACCACCGAGCAGCGCAAGCTGCTGGAGCAGTTCGAAACCACCTTCACCGGCGAAGAAGCGCGCAAGCATTCGCCGAAGTCGGCGACCTTCATCGATGGCGTGAAGGGTTTCTGGGATCGCATGACCTCGTAAGCGGTTGGTTCCATCGGTAACGAAAACGCCGGGCACGTCCCGGCTTTTTCGTGGCTGCGATTCAGCCGGCAGGTACCGACCGTTGGTCGGTAGGCTCTAAAATGAGCCATGAACGATACCCTCGAAAGCCACTTGGTCCATGGGCGCCGCCAGCGCCCGGACGGTCCGTCGCCGGTCGACGTCATCTCGGTTCAATCGCAGCTGGTCTATGGCCACGCCGGCAACAGCGCGGCGGTGCCGCCGCTGCGCGCGCTGGGCGTGCGCGTGGCCGAAGTGCCGACCACGCTGCTGAGCAATGCGCCGTTCTATCCCACCACGCGCGGCCGCGTGCTGCCGGCCGACTGGTTCGCCGACCTGTTGTTGGGCGCCAGCGAACGCGGCCTGCCGGCGCGCGCGAAGATGCTGGTGTCCGGCTACTTCGGCAGCGTCGGCAATGGTGCGGCGTTCGCCGACTGGCTGGACACGGTGCTGCCGGCGTCGCCGCAGCTGCGCTACTGCCTGGACCCGGTGATCGGCGATACCCACACCGGTCCCTACGTGGAGCCGGGCCTGGAAACCATCTTCGCCGAACGCCTGCTGCCGCATGCGTGGCTGGTCACGCCGAATGCGTTCGAGCTGGGCCGGCTGACCGGCATGCCGAGCCTGGCCGAAGCCGATGCCATCGCCGCCGCGAAGGCACTGCTGGCGCGCGGGCCGGAATGGGTGCTGGCGCACAGCGTGGGTGGCGACCCGGGCGAGCTGGTCACGCTGGCGGTCAGCCGCGAGGCGATCTGGCGCTGGTCTTCGCCGCACCTGCCGGTCGACGTGGCCGGTACCGGCGATGTGCTGATGTCGCTGCTGGTCGCGTTCCTGCTGCGTGGTGAGCGCTTCGAGCAGGCACTGTCGCGGTCGATCTCCGGCGTGCATGCCGCGCTGGAGGCCACCCTGGCCAACGACCACGAAGAATTCGACGTGCTGGCTGCCGCACCGGCCGCGCTGGCGCAGCCGCACCGCTTCCGCGCCGAGCGGCTGGCGTGAGCCTGCGCCCGGTTGTCGGCATCGTCGGCAGCGCCGGCGCCTATGGGCGCTGGCTGCGCACGTTCCTGGCGCAGCGCCTGGGGCTGGAAGTGATCGGGCATGACCCGGCCGATCCGCAGTCGGACGACCCGGAAACACTGCTGGAGCGCGCGGACGTGCTGGTGTTCTCCGCGCCGATTCGGCACACGCCTGCCTTGATTGCCGATTACGTGACCCGTTCGGCCGGCCGCGAAGCCGGCCGGCTGTGGCTGGATGTGACCTCGGTAAAGAGCGAGCCGGTGGCTGCGATGCTGGCC
>NZ_JASCOP010000169.1:0-6835 GCF_029959395.1 Stenotrophomonas sp. PS02300 | reverse complement strand
CTTTCTGCAATTCCGCCCGGTGTGGGTGTCCCCCCGGCCCCCCCACCGGGGCGCCCCCTACCGGGGGCGGTCAATACGCGCCAGTACAGACGAAGCGCGGTATTCCCCCTTATCATTCGCCGTTCGATTTTTGCAGGCGGAACTCCGCGTGACCGATTCCAATCTCGCTTTCGTGTTCCCCGGCCAGGGCTCGCAGTCGCTGGGCATGCTGGCTGAACTGGCTGAACTGCACCCGCAGGTGCGTGAAGCGTTCACCGAAGCCTCCGATGGCGCCGGCGTGGACCTGTGGGCGCTGTCGCAGGGCGGCCCGGAAGAGATGCTCAACCGCACCGAGTACACCCAGCCGGCCCTGCTGGCCGCCAGCATTGGCGTGTGGCGTGCGTGGCAGGCCGTGAACGGTGCCCAGCCGGCCGTGCTGGCCGGCCACAGCCTGGGCGAGTACACCGCCCTGGTGGCCGCCGGCGCCCTGTCGCTGCGCGACGGTGCCCACCTGGTGCGCCTGCGCGGCCAGCTGATGCAGGACGCCGCCCCGACCGGCGTGGGCGCCATGGCCGCCGTACTGGGCGCTGAAGACGCGCTGGTCAAGGCGGTCTGTGAAGAAGCCTCCGGCAGCCAGGTGGTGGTGCCCGCCAACTACAACTCGCCCGGCCAGATCGTCATTGGCGGCGATGCCGCCGCCGTCGACCGCGCCCTGGCGCTGCTGGCCGAAAAGGGCGTGCGCAAGGCCGTGAAGCTGGCCGTCAGCGTGCCCTCGCACACCCCGCTCATGCGCGAAGCCGCCAACCGCCTGCAGGAAACCATGGCCGGCCTGGACTGGCGCGTGCCGACCCTGCCGGTGGTGCAGAACGTGGATGCCCGCGTGCACGACGGCATCGATGCCATCCGCACCGCCCTGGTCCAGCAGCTGTACCTGCCGGTGCAGTGGACCGGCTGCGTCGAAGCCCTGGCCGCGCGCGGCGTGACCCGCGTGGCCGAATGCGGCCCGGGCAAGGTGCTCAGCGGATTGATCAAGCGCATCGACAAGAACCTGGATGCGCGCACACTGTCCACGCCCGCCGACTTCGAGACGGCCCGCGAGACCTGGGCCGCCTGATGACTTTCGACCGCGTTCGCCACGTGCCAGCCCACGGGCCGGTGCTGCGGACCGGTCCCGTTCGAGGAAACTGAGCATGAGCAAGCCCCTTCAGGGTGAAATCGCACTGGTGACCGGCGCCAGCCGTGGCATCGGCGCGGCGATCGCCGATGCACTGGCCGCGCAGGGCGCGACCGTCATCGGTACCGCCACCACCGATTCCGGTGCCGCCGCCATCGGCGAGCGCCTGGCTGCCGCAGGCGGCCACGGCCGCGCGCTGAACGTGACCGACCCGGCCGCGCTCGAGGCCGTGCTGGACGGCATTGCCAAGGAATTCGGTGCCATCACCATCCTGGTCAACAACGCCGGCATCACCCGCGACAACCTGCTGCTGCGCATGAAGGACGAGGACTGGCAGGCCATCCTCGACACCAACCTGACCAGCGTCTACCGCACCTCCAAGGCCGTCATCCGCGGCATGATGAAGGCGCGCAAGGGCCGCATCATCAACATCGCCTCGGTGATCGGCGTGACCGGCAATGCCGGCCAGGCCAATTACGCCGCGGCCAAGGCTGGCATCATCGCCTTCTCCAAGTCGCTGGCCAAGGAAATCGGCTCGCGTGGCATCACCGTCAACGTGGTGGCGCCGGGCTTCATCGATACCGACATGACCAAGGCGTTGCCGGAAGAACAGCGCACCGGCCTGGTCAAGACCATCGCCCTGGAACGCCTGGGCGAGCCTTCCGACATCGCCAATGCGGTGGCGTTCCTGGCCGGTCCCTCGGCCAGCTACATCACCGGCGAAACCCTCCATGTGAACGGCGGCATGTACATGCCGTAAGCATGTGGTGCAGGGACTGCACCGCAAGTGGTTGATCCAAATGGAGTTTTGCAGCCATGCAAGGCCCCTGCGGTTTCCACTACACTATCCCACGGCCATCGCCATTTGATGGCGTCACTTTTTGAACCACTACTCCATCTGGAGCGATATCCAATGAGCACCATCGAAGAACGCGTCAAGAAAATCGTCGTCGAACAGCTTGGCGTCAAGGAAGAAGAAGTTGTCACCACCGCATCGTTCGTCGATGACCTGGGTGCCGACTCGCTGGACACCGTTGAACTGGTGATGGCGCTGGAAGAAGAATTCGAGTGCGAGATCCCGGACGAAGAAGCCGAGAAGATCAGCACCGTCCAGGCTGCGATCGACTACGTCAAGGCTCACGTCAAGGCGTGATGTCGGGCGGCTTGCGCGCGGTAGTGGTGCTTACCGCCACCGCGTGCAGCAAACCCATGGGGCCGCGCTTGCGGCCCTGTGCTTTTGAGCGTTACACCGCGTCAACCCCGCATTACCCGGGTCAGGAGAATCTGCAATGAAGCGTCGCGTCGTCGTTACCGGCATGGGCATGGTCTCGCCGTTGGGCAATGATCTGGCCACCAGTTGGAAGGGCATCACCGAAGGCCGTTCCGGCATCGGCCCGCTGACCAACGTTTCGCAGGCTTACCTGGACCGTTTCACCACCAAGATTGCAGGTGAGGTCAGGGACTTCGACATCACCGCCGACAACGAACAGTTCGGCAAGTTCCGGGTCAGTGGCAAGGATGCCAAGAAGATGGACCCGTTCATCCATTACGGCCTCGGTGCCGCCTTCATGGCCTTGAACGATTCGGGCCTGGAGATCACCGACGGCAATGCCGAACGCATCGGCGCCATCGTTGGCGCGGGCATCGGCGGCCTGCTGGGCATCGAGGAACAGACCATCGAGTTCCACGAGGGCAAGAAGATCTCACCCTTCTACGTGCCCAAGACCATCATCAACATGCTGCCCGGGCAGCTGAGCATCATCACCGGTTTGAAGGGCCCGTCGTTCTCGGCGGTGTCGGCCTGCGCCACCTCGAACCATTCCATCGGCACCGCCATGCGCATGATCCAGTACGGCGATGCGGACGTGATGGTGGTGGGTGGTGCCGAGCGTGGCTCCTCGCCGACCGCGCTGGGCGGCTTCTGCGCCATGAAGGCCATGAGCACCCGCAACGACGCCCCGGCCGAAGCTTCGCGCCCGTGGGACAAGGAACGCGACGGCTTCGTGCTCGGCGACGGTGCCGGCATCCTGATCCTGGAAGAGTACGAACACGCCAAGGCACGCGGTGCGCGCATCTATGCCGAGCTGGCCGGTTTCGGCGCCAGCTCCGATGCGTACCACATGACCGCCCCGAGCGAGAACGGCGAAGGCGCCGCCCGCTGCATGACCATGGCCCTCAAGGATGCCGGTGTGACCCCGGACCAGGTGGGCTACCTCAACGCGCACGGCACCTCCACGCCGCTGGGCGACCTGGGCGAAACCATGGCCATGAAGACCGCCTTCGGCGACCACGCCTACAAGATGATGGTCAGCTCCACCAAGTCGATGACCGGCCACCTGCTCGGCGCGGCCGGCGGCGTGGAAGCCATCTTCTCGGTGCTGGCGCTGCGCGACAACATCATTCCGCCCACCATCAACCTGCACGAAGCGGGCGAGGGCTGCGACCTGGATTACGTGCCCAACACCGCACGTGAGGCCAAGGTGGATGTGGTGATGTCCAACGGCTTCGGCTTCGGCGGCACCAACGGCACGCTGGTGTTCAAGCGCGTCTGATCGCGCCTTCCAACGCTACCGCACCGGGCCGCCATCTTGGCGGCCTTGGTGTATCTGGCCCCTGCACTTACTTTGGTTGCCCTGCCATGTTCCAGACCCGCCTGCTGCCCGACACCACCGACCTGCTTGCGCTTCAGCGGCTGGCGCCGGAGCGTTACCCGCTGCTGATGGAATCCACCGCCTCGGGTACCGCGCAGGGCCGCTGGGACCTGCTGCTGATGGGCAACGGTGAATCGCTGGCGCTGCAGGCCGATGGCGTGGTGCGCGACCACGGCGGTACCGCGCATGCCGGCAGCTTCCTCGACGTGCTCGACGCGCACTGGCAGTCCCTGCGTTTGCCGCGCGAAGAAACCGGCCTGCCGTTCCGGGGTGGCTGGGCGCTGATGCTCGACTACGAACTGGCTGGCCAGATCGAAACCGTGCTCAGCCTGCCGGCGCGCGCCGACGGCCTGCCCAGTGCACTTGCGCTGCGCTGCCCGGCCGCCGTGCTGCACGACCGCGTACTGGGCCAGTTCCACGCCGTGTGCGAAACCGACCACGCCGACCAGCTCGACACCCTGCTGCAGGACCTGGACGCCACCGCCACGCTGCCGCCGCTGCCGCAGTGGCAGCCCCCGGCGCAGATGGAAGAGGACGCGCCCACGCGCTTCACCGACGGCGTAGGCAAGGTCATCGACTACCTGCGTGCCGGCGATGTGTTCCAGGTGAACCTGTCGCGGCGCTGGATCGCGCATTTCAATGCGGCGCTGTCGCCGCAGGCGCTGTACGCGCAGCTGCGCGTGGCCAACCCGGCGCCGTTCGCCGGCCTGTTCATCGCGCAGGGCAGGGCGGTGGTGAGTTCCTCACCGGAGCGCCTGGTCTCGGTGCATGGCGACGACGTGCAGACCCGCCCGATTGCCGGCACCCGGCCGCGCTTCGCCGGCGACGACGATGCCGAGCGCATCCGCGAGCTGGTCGGCCACCCCAAGGAGCGCGCCGAACACGTGATGCTGATCGACCTGGAGCGCAACGACCTGGGCCGCATCTGCACCGCCGGCAGTGTTGAAGTGGACGAGCTGATGAGCGTGGAAAGCTACGCCCACGTGCACCACATCGTGAGCAACGTGCGTGGCCGCCTCCGCCCGGGCGTGAGCCCCGGCCAGGTGATTGCCGCCACCTTCCCCGGCGGCACCATCACCGGCTGCCCCAAGGTGCGCTGCATGCAGATCATCGCCGAGCTGGAACAGACCGCGCGCGGCGCCTACACCGGCGCGTTCGGCTGGCTGAACCGCGACGGCGACCTGGACCTGAACATCCTCATCCGCACCGCCGAAGTGGCCGGCACCCACGCCGCGTTCCGCACCGGCGCCGGCATCGTCGTCGATTCGGACCCCGCCAAGGAGCTGGATGAAACCCGCGCCAAGGCCCGCGGCCTGATGCGCGCGCTCGGCCGCCAGGAATGAGCCAAGGTATGCTGTAGGGCGAACGCGTAGGGACACGCCATGCGTGTCCGCGCTGAAACGATAAACCCGTAGAGCCACGCCCTGCGTGGCTGCACCACCCACCGAGGAATGCATGGCAGGCGTAAAACGAGGTTGTCTAACGGTCCTGACGGTACTGCTGCTAGGCGCACTTCTCTTGGCCGCCGCCGGCGCATGGTTCTGGCACAGCCAGAGCGGCTTCGCCGACACCGCCATCAGCCCCGACCAGCCCAGCGTGGTCATCGCCCCGGGAGACGGCCTGCAGACCGTGGTGCGCAAACTGCGCGATGCCGGCGTGGATGAAGGCAACGACACCCAATGGCAGCTGCTCGCGCGCCAGCTGGACGCCGCCGGCAAGCTCAAGGTCGGCGAATACGCGCTGGACGCCAAGCTCACCCCGCGCGAACTGCTCACCCGCATGCGCCAGGGCCGCACCCTGCAGCACCGCGTCACCATCGTCGAAGGCTGGAACATCCGCCAGCTGCGTGCCGCGCTCAAGCGCGCCGATCCGCTGATCCACAAAACCGACGAGCTGGACGATGCCGCGCTGATGAAGGCGCTCGGCTTCCCCGGCCAGCACCCGGAAGGCCGCTTCCTGCCCGAGACCTACGTCTACCAGCGCGGCGATACCGACCTGGACGTGCTCAAGCGCGCCCACGCCGCCATGGAAAAGGAACTGGCTGCCGCCTGGGAAAGCCGCGCCGACGACCTGCCGCTGAACTCCCCGTACGAGCTGCTGATCCTGGCCTCCATCATCGAAAAAGAAACCGCGCTGCCCAGCGAGCGCCCGCAGATTGCCGGCGTGTTCATGCGCCGCCTGAAGATGGGCATGCGCCTGCAGACCGACCCGACCGTGATCTACGGCATCGGCAGCAGCTACGACGGCAACATCCGCAAGCGCGACCTCACCACCGATACGCCGTACAACACCTACACCCGCGCCGGGCTCACCCCCACGCCGATCGCCATGCCGGGCCGCGATGCCCTGCAGGCTGCTGCACGCCCGGCCGCCGGCGATGCGCTGTACTTCGTGGCCGTGGGCGATGGCAGCGGCGCGCACGTGTTCTCGGCCAACTACACCGACCACAACGCCGCCGTGGCCCGTTACCTGCAGCAGCTGCGCCAGCAGCGCGCCCAGCCGCAGGCGGCCCCGCAATGAGCCCCGCACTGCGCCGCCACCCGCGGTTCATCAGCCTGGAAGGCGGCGAGGGCGCCGGCAAGACCACCGCCCTCAACGCCATCCGCGCCGCCCTGCAGGCGCAGGGCCACGAAGTCGTGCTGACCCGCGAACCCGGCGGCACCCCACTGGCCGAACGTATCCGCGCGCTGGTGCTGACCCCGGATGCGGAGATCGCCGCCGAACCGCTCAGCGCCGAAGCCGAGCTGCTGCTGGTATTCGCCGCCCGTGCCCAGCACGTGCGCCAGGTGATCGAACCGGCCCTGCGCCGGGGCTGCTACGTGCTCAGCGACCGCTTCACCGATTCCAGCTACGCCTACCAGGGCGGTGGCCGTGGCCTGGAGCCGGCGTGGATCGCCGAGCTCGAGCGCCGCGCCGTGGGCCTGCTGCCCGGCCTGACCCTGCTGCTGGATGTGGACGTGGCCGTGGGCCGCGCCCCCGCCCACGGCCCCGCCCTGTGGCCAGCCCGCCTCGAAATCGAGCAGGTCCATTT
>NZ_JASCOP010000168.1:0-6843 GCF_029959395.1 Stenotrophomonas sp. PS02300 | reverse complement strand
CAGCCCCTGTAGGGACTGTCAAAAACATGGATGTTTTTGCCAAACCCCCATGGATGGGTTTACGGCGTGTCCCGTAAGGGGCTGCCCGTCGGCCTCCCCAATACGTAGCAACCGAAACGCTGCTCTAAAGCTCTGAAGGCGCTACTGCGCCTGGGGCTCGTCGCCCTTGGCCGGCACCAGCCACCGCGACGCATGAATCCCCAGCTCATAAAGCAGGCACATGGGAATCGCCAGCATCAACTGGGAAACCACGTCCGGCGGCGTCAACACCGCCGCCAGCACGAAGATACCCACGATCGCGTAACCACGGCCGTCCTTGAACTGCTGCGGCGTGATCCACCCCAGCAGGGTCAGGATCACCATCGCCACCGGCAATTCAAAACTGCTGCCGAACGCGAAGAAGATCGCCAGCACGAAATCCAGGTACGCATTCGCGTCCGGCGTGATCGCAATCACCTCCGGGCGGAACGTGGTCAGGAAGTGGAAGACCGCCGGCAGCACCAGGAAATACGCAAACGCGCAGCCGATGTAGAACAGCAGCACCGAGGTTGCCAGCAACGGTACCGCCAGGCGCTTTTCGCGCGCATACAGGCCCGGCGCCACGAACGCCCACAGCTGGTACAGCAGCCACGGTACCGCGATGAACACGGCCACGAAGAAGGTCAGCTTGAGCGGTGCGAAGAACGCACCGGCCGGGTTGGTCGCGATCATCGACTGCCCGTTCGGCAGCTGCGAGATCAACGGCTGCGCCAACCACGTGTAGATCTGCCGCGAGAACGGCATCAACCCCAGTAGCACCACGCCCAGCCCGATCAGCGCCCGCATCAGGCGCGCGCGCAGTTCGATCAGGTGTTCGATCAACCCGCTTTCCGGCGACTCGTTACCGCTCATCGCGGGGCCTCCGGCGTCGAAGGCGGCGGATCGCGCGGCGCCTGCCCGTCGATGCCCGGCGGTGCCATCGCATCGCGCGGTTCTTCAGGTACAGCGTCCAGCTCGGGTGCCACCACGTGCTGGGCCACGCTCGCCGGCGAACCCGGCGCGGGCCCGGTCATCACCGGCTCGTCGGTGCTGGCCGGCGTATCGCCATCGCGCTTCACCTGGTTGCGCACCTGCTCGGCTTCGCGGCGGACCGCCTCACCACTGGCACGCAGCTGCGCCTCGGTGTCGCGAACCGAATCCTGCGCATCGCGGAACTGGCGCTTGATCTCATCGGCGTGCAGTTCGCGTTCCAGCTCCTGCTTCACCGAATCCCACTGGTTGCGCGCGCGCCGCACCCACAGCCCCGCGAAGCGGGCTGCCTTGGGCAGACGCTCGGGACCCAGCACGACCAACGCTACTACCGCGATGACCAGCAGTTCACTGAAACCGATGTCGAACACGCCATGCCGCCCCGATCAGCGCCGGTCGCGATCGTGCTCGTTCTGCGATGTCGTCGTCGAATCCTGCGGACGCGACTCATCGCTCAGGTGCGCGGTCGGCTTGTCCTCGTCGCGCATGCCCTTCTTGAATTCCTTCACGGCACTGCCAAGGT
This sequence comes from Stenotrophomonas sp. PS02300, assembly GCF_029959395.1. NCBI lineage: Bacteria > Pseudomonadati > Pseudomonadota > Gammaproteobacteria > Lysobacterales > Lysobacteraceae > Stenotrophomonas > Stenotrophomonas sp. PS02300. The sequence goes on along the minus strand of NZ_JASCOP010000168.1, from coordinate 5,312 downwards.
CCTTGGCGCCACTGGTCAGCTTCTTGGTGCCGAACACCAGCAGTACGATGACCAGTACCACCACCCAATGCCACAAGCTCATACTGCCCATGATGTTCTGCTCGCATTACCCGGTTACAAGGACCTGAGCATAGCGCACCGCCGGTAGGGCGGCGCGCGTGACGAAAGTCAGTTGCCGTCCAGTGATTCGGTGCGCACTTCGCCTTCGCCCACCGGCTGGAAGCCCTGCTGCGGTGCCGGCTGCTGCGGTACGGCCTGCAGCGGCGCGGTGGTGGCACCCGCAGTGGCCTGTTCAGCCACCGCCGGCGCGGCCTGCGGCGCCGGGCCGGCCGGGCGCGGGGCCGGGGCGCTGCCGCCCGTACCGCGCTTCTGGCGCGCCGAGTAGGTCGCTTCTTCCAGGCGGTCGCGGAACGCGACCACGTCCATCGACGGTGCCTCGCCCATGCGGCCTTCAAACACCATGCGCGGCGTCGTGTTGCTGCCGTAGGCGTCCAGGTTGGCGGCATCGTCGATCTGCAGCACCGCGCCATCGAGCGCCACGCCGGCAAACAGACCGCGCGCGCGCGACCAGGACCAGATCTCGGCCTTCAGCTGGCCGTCGGTGGCGGCGGCGGCGTTGCGCCCCACCGGACCGGCCGCGACCCCGGCATCGGCGCCAAGGGTGAACTTGCCGTTGACGAGATTGTCCAGGCTGCGGTCATTGCGGAACACCAGCACCACGTCCGACGACTGCACGCCGGCCTGGAAGCCGATGCTGCCGCCGGTAAGCTTCATGAACACGGGGTTGGACCAGCTGCCGTCGGCATTCTTCACCGACATCACGCCGTGGCCACGCCGGCCGCCGATGACCAGGCCGGCCTTGATCGTGTCGGGAATGACGACGATTGCCCGCGCTTCGTCCAGCAATTTGTCGGGAATGCCCTGTTCCGGGATTTCCTGGATGTCATTCAACACGCGCACCGCGTTGCGGGCGCGTTGGTCCTCCTCCGGCCCGGCCATCGCCTGGGTCGACAGCAGGCTGGCGGAGATCAGCAGTACAAGGCTCAAACGGCGCATGGGTGCTCCAAAAGGGGGGCGATACGTAACTACCCGAAATTAGTGGGGTTCCAATGAATCCGCAATGAGTATGTGCTCCCGGTCGCGCAGACCTGCGAGAATGGTCCCCATGCTCGACGCACCCGACACCGCCGTGCTGGCGGTCAATCTAGGCACACCCGAGACGCCCACCGCTCCGGCGGTCCGGCGCTACCTGGCCGAATTCCTCACTGACCCGCGCGTGGTCGCGATTCCTGCGTTGCTGTGGAAACCCCTGCTCTATGGGGTGATCCTGCCACTGCGCAGTGGGCGCTCGGCGGCCAAGTACGCCCAGGTCTGGCTGCCCGACGGGTCCCCCTTGATGGTGTACACGCGCCGCCTGGCCGAGGCCATGCAGCAGCTGATGCCCAACCTGCGCGTACGCCATGCCATGCGGTACGGCGCGCCCGCGCTCACCGCCGAGCTGGACCGGCTGGCCGCCGAAGGCATGCGGCGGATCGTGGTGCTGCCGCTGTACCCGCAGTATTCGACCACCACCACCGCCTCCATCGAAGACCAGGTGCGCGACTGGCAGCCCCGCCACCCGGGCGTCACCGTCACCCTGGTGCGCGATTACGCCGTGGACCCGGACTGGGTCGCAGCGGTGGCCGGCAGCATCCGCCAATGGTGGGCGCAGCACGGTCGTGGCGAGCAGCTGGTGTTTTCCTTCCACGGCATTCCGCAGCGCCTGGCCGATGCGGGCGACCCGTACCCGCAGCGCTGCGAAGCCAGTGCCCAGGCGATCGCGCAGGCACTCGGCCTGGCCGACGGTGAGTGGCAGCTCACCTACCAGTCGCGCTTCGGCCGCGAGAAGTGGCTGCAGCCCTATGCCGAACCCACGCTGTGGGCGATGGCCGAGCGCGGCGTCAAGCAGATCGACGTGGTCTGCCCGGGCTTCGCCACCGACTGCCTGGAAACCCTGGAAGAAGTGGCGATGGGCTTCACCGAAACCGTCGCCGCACGCGGCGCACAGATGCGCTACATCCCCTGCCTCAACGCCGATCCCGCACACGCCCTGGCGTTGTCGCGGCTGAGCATCGCGGCGTTGGCATGACGCTCGAACCGTTCGTACTGCCGGTGGCCGGCACCACCGTGGCTGGCCTGCGTTCTACGGTTGCTGAAGGGACGCGCGTGCTGGCCCTGCACGGCTGGCTCGACAACGCCGCCAGCTTCGTGCCGTTGGCCGCGGCGCTGCCCGGGCTGGACCTGGTGGCCATCGACCTGCCCGGGCACGGCCACAGCTCACACATGCCGCCGGGCACGCAGTACAACACCCCGGGCGCGATCTGCCATGTGCTCGAGGTCGCCGACGCACTGGGCTGGCAGCGCTTCACGCTGCTGGGCCATTCGATGGGCGCCGGCATTGCCAGCCTCACCGCCGCCGCCGCGCCTGAGCGCGTGGAGCGGCTGATTGCCATCGAAGCACTGGGTGGCCTGCGCGGGCCGGAAGATGAAACCGCGCAGCGCCTTCGCGAGCATGTACGCGCCGTGCGCGCGTTGCCGTCGAAGAAGCTGCGCGTGTTTTCCGATCTGGCCGCGCCGGTGCGCGCGCGCATGATGGCCAACCAGCTCAGCGAGCCGTGCGCGCGCCTGCTGGTCGAACGCGGCGTCATGCCGGTGGAAGGCGGCTACAGCTGGTGCAGCGACCAGCGCCTGATGCTGCCGACCGCGATGCGCTTGAGTGAGGCGCAGATCGACGACCTGCTCGCGGCCATTGAATGCCCGACCCAAGTGATCTACGCCACGCCAGCACAGTCGTATTACCCCGAGCCACTCCGCAGCGAGCGCATCAGGCTGCTGCGCGATGGCCACCTCGATGTGTTCCCCGGCACCCATCACCTGCACATGGAGCACCCGGCACTGGTCGCCGAGGTCATCGCCCGCTTCCTGGCACGGTAGGTATCGACCGTTGGTCGATACGCGCTTGAATCCCCTGCGACACACGGTCGCACTCAATTTCCATCGGTGATGTCCGATACCGATGACGCAGGCCCGCAAGGATCGCCTGTGTCGTCGCCTGCTCCGCCGTCTGCGAAGCCGCGTGTCATCCGGCTTCCAAGGAAGGAGTGCTCTCCCCCCCATCCACGTCTCTGCAAGGTCTTCCGCCGATGGGTCGCCGGACCTTGCATCCGTCTGTCCGCGTTCCAGCGGAGGACGTTCGCTACCGCACTGTTTCTGGAGTTGTCATGTCTGCCATCCCCCACCCTTCCTCACGTCCACCCGACGCAACGCTACTGACACCTGCGCTGCATCCGCACCCGCGCGGAGGGCGCGCCCTTGCAGGGCTGCTCTCCACTGGGTTGGTTGGCGGCCTTGCTGGCGCACTTTGGCACCAACCGAGCGTCACCGTGCTTGGCATCGCGATCGCGACCGGCGCGCTCGGTATGTTGGCACCGCGGGTGCGGCGGAACAGCCGTCAGCTGCGCGCTGAGCTGGCCCGGCTATCCACGAGCCATGGGCAGCTGCAGGCGCGCTGCGCCCACGAGCAGGACGCGGCTGCGGCCGACGCCACGCTTCGCCTGGCGTTGGAGGTCTCGCACACCGCGATGATGATTGCCGATGCGTCCCACGTGATCCGCTATGTGAATCCCGCCGTGGTGCGCCTGCTGCGCAACCAGCAGGCCAACCTGCGCGAGGCGTTTCCGGACTTTGACGCTGACACCCTGGTGGGCAGCAGCATCCATCGCTTCCACGCCAACCCCGATCGCATCCGCGCCATCCTGGACACGCTGCAGGCAACCCATCATGGGCGCGTGCGGATCGGGCCCGTGCACTTTGCCCAGGTGGTGAGCCCAATGTTCGATGCCGCCGGTGCACGCGTCGGCTTCGCCGTTGAATGGCACGACCGTACCCAGGAGCTTCTGCTGGAGACGGCCGTGGCCGAGATCGTGGACGCCGCCACCCGTGGCGACCTCGGCCGGCGCCTGCCACGCGCCGCCAGCGGTGCCGCCTTCATGGATGGCCTCACCACCGGCATCAACCAGCTGCTGGAACAGGTGGGCAGCACCGTCGGCGATCTGCGACGCGTTCTGTCTGCCCTGGCCGAGGGTGATCTGGGCCAGCGTATGGAGGGCGACTACGAAGGATCATTCGCCGCCATGCAGCGCGATGCCAATGCCACCGCCATCCAGCTCGGCAACATGGTTGAACGCATCCGCCGCAGTGCCGGCGCGATCGCGCTGGGTGCTGAAGAGATCGCCAGCGGCAACCATGATCTCTCCACCCGCACCGAGCGGCAGGCAGCACATCTGGAAGAAACGGCCTCTTCGATGGAAGAGCTCACCGCGACGGTTCGGCAGAACGCAGAACACGCACGCAACGCCAGCACCCTGGCGCGTGGCGCGCAGGAGGTAGCCGACCGTGGCAGCGCGGTGGTGGGGCGCGTGGTCAGCACCATGGACAGCATCCACGGCGCGTCCAAGCGGATCGGCGAGATCACCGGCGTCATCGATGGCATCGCCTTCCAGACCAACATCCTTGCCCTCAATGCGGCGGTGGAGGCAGCGCGTGCCGGCGACCAGGGCCGAGGCTTCGCGGTGGTAGCCAGCGAAGTGCGCAGCCTGGCGCAGCGTTCGGCGGAGGCCGCGCGTGAGATCCGGCAGTTGATCGATGCATCGGTCAGCGAGGTAGCCGATGGCGCCCGGTTGGCGCAGGACGCTGGCCGCACCATGCAGGAGATCGTCGGCAGCGTGGCCGGGGTCAGCGGCATCATGGCCAGCATCGCCGCGGCGTCGCAGGAACAGGCCGCCGGCATCGACCAGATCAACCAGACCGTGGTGCAGATGGACGAGGCGACCCAGCAGAACGCGGCGTTGGTCGAAGAAGCCAGCGCGGCCGCGCGCGAGCTGGAGCAGCAGGCAGCAGGCCTCACCGAGGCCGTTGCAGCGTTCCGTTGAGGTGTTTTGCGTATCGACCAACGGTCGATACCTACCCGGTGGTAGATCACGACCGTTGGTCGTGATGCCCGGGAGGCGCCCTGAGGGGCGCCTTTTTTGATGCATTCGGTGGGTGCCGACCGTTGGTCGCCACGCGTTGACGCAAAGAAAAAACCCCGCTGCGTAAGCAGCGGGGTTTTTGGGTGTAAACCCTGGCGATGACCTACTCTCGCATGGCTTGAGCCACACTACCATCGGCGCAGCTGCGTTTCACTTCCGAGTTCGGGATGGGATCGGGTGGTTCCACAGCGCTAATTTCACCAGGGAGACGGTTGGAGCGTCGCGATGTTCGTGATTTTCCCT
>NZ_JASCOP010000167.1:0-6848 GCF_029959395.1 Stenotrophomonas sp. PS02300 | reverse complement strand
GCTGTCGGCAGTGGCAGGCAAGGCCGTGAACTGCCGCCAGCGGGCCGACAACCACCACATGCCGTGCTGCTCGCTCACCCACCACAGGTCACCGTTGCGGTCTTCCAGCGCCTGGCGGATCACCACCGGCCCCGGCACGCTGCCTGGCGCGGGTTGCAGCGCCCACGGCAGCACGGTGCCGGTCTCCTGCCGCAGCAGTGCCGCGCCCTTCTGCTGCCAGAGCACGCCGTCAGCGCTGCGCAGCACGCTGCGTGCGCCGGGCGGGCGCAGGTGGGCACCTGCTGCGGTACCCATTGCCCAGGTGCCGCGCGCCGAGGTGACTTCAATACCCCCGCGTGGATCGGCCCAGAGCGACTGGATCGGCGCGGCGGACGCGGCCGGCAGCGCCATCCGGAGCAGTCGCACGCCATCCCACCGCCAAAGCGATGCGGCCTGGGCCACCCACAATGCACCGGCGCTGTCGCGCGCGAGTGCCAGCACCGGGCCGTGCACCAGCGGAAGCGATTGCAACAGCCACTGCGGGTCGCGCGGTGCCCGCCGGTAAAGCTGGTGGTCGCTTCCAATGGCCCAGATCCGGCCGTCGCCGCTGCTTTTCACCTGGCGCAGCGGTCCCTGTCGCAGCGCCGACGGGGCCGATGCCGGCAGCCGCTGGAACCCACCGCGATCAGCGCCCATCATGACCAGCCCCGCCGTGGCCGTTCCCACCCATAGCCGGTCGAGGGCATCCACGTGCAACGTGCGCAGGTCGACATCCGGCAACCCGTCCTCCAGGCGCCACAGCCGGTACCGCTGCCCGTCGAAACGCATCAGGCCGTCGCTGCCCGCCAACCACAGGTAGCCGGAAGCGTCTTCAGCGATTTCGCGCACATGGGCGTCGTGCAGGCCATTGGCCATGCCGAGCAGGCGCGGCGATGGCACAGGGACGACACCCGCGTGGCCTGCTGCCGGCCACATCAGCAGCAGGGCCAGAAGCAAGGCTACGGGCTGCCCGCGCAGGACCTCTCGCGGAGGCGTCACCGTCTACCGCACCATCATCGTTCTCATTGCCGCCACGGTAGGGCCGTAGCGGCCAGGGCGCATCCGCGTTTCCGTAAATACGTCACAGAGCGGTGAATCAAATTTTGGATTGAATTTGCCGATTTCTGATACGCAGCCTATGGAGAGGTCACCGTCCCGGACGGGCTGCGGCGGGTAGCAAACGCCTGCGCGATTGCTGCCACCAGCAGGTCGCCGGTCACCGGCTTGCGCAGGAAGCCGTCAAACCCGGCCGCCAGGACCTGTTGTTCGGCATAGGCATCCGAGCGCGCCGTCACCGCGATCAGCGGCAGCGCGTAGCCCATGGCACGCAGCTGCCCGGCGATGGCGATGCCATCCAGCGCGGGCAGGTCCAGGTCAAGCAGGCCGATGTCGAAACGTCCGGCAGCCACTTCCGACAACGCCGCCAGACCGTGCAGGGCATGCACCACCGTGTGCCCGCGGGCCTGCAGCAGGCCGGCAATGACGTCCGCCACGGTGGCATCGTCTTCCACCAGCAGTATCCGCAACGGCGGCAAGTTAATCGGCGCGCCATGCAGCGGTGCATCCGGAGTGGGCCCCTGGCGCACGCTCCACGGCAGCGGCAGGTGCACGGTGAAGCGGGCCCCCTGCCCGGGCGTGCTGTCGATGCCGATGCGTCCGCCCATCGCCACGGCCAGTTCCTGGCAGATCGCCAGGCCCAGGCCACTGCCCCCATAGCGGGACGCCGTACGCGGGCCGTCCGCCTGTTCGAAACGGTGGAACAGGCGCTGCTGCTGGTCTTCGTTGATGCCCGGCCCGGTATCGGTGACCTCCAGGGCGATACCGCTCCCGCCCGGCACCAGCTCGACGCCGAGACCGACATGGCCGTGTTCGGTGAACTTGATCGCATTGCCGAGCAGGTTCATCAGGATCTGGCGTACGCGCATCTCATCGCCACTGACCTGCACCGGACCGGGCAGGTTGAAGCTGCGCTCGAAGGCCAGCCCGCGGTGATGCGCCATCGGCTCCATGAGCGTTTCAACCTGGGCCAGCATCGACATCAGGTCGAAGGGGCGGATGTCCAGTTCCAGCCGACCCGCTTCGATCCGGGCCAGGTCCAGCGCGTCATTGACCAGCCGCAGCAGATGGGTACCGGCGTGCTGGATGGAGGCGGCGTAGCCGCGCTGCAGCTCGTCCAGTGGCGTGGCCAGCAACAGTTCGCTCATGCCCAGCACACCGGTCATGGGGGTACGCACCTCATGGCCGAGCGTGGCAAGGAACCGGCTCTTGGCCTGCGAAGCCTGTTCGGCGATCTGCTGTTTGTGCACGGTCAGCTGCCATTGCTGGCGGCGACGCAGACGAGCGCGGGCAAACGCCGCCGCGGCCGCCACCAGCAGCAGCCACAGCATCACGTAGCCCGCGATGGCCCAGCTGCTGCGCCACCACGGTGGCTGTACCTGCACGGTGATCGTGCGTGACGGTGTCCATTCGCCGTGCGACGTGGCCGCCTGCACGTCGATCGCATACTGCCCCGAGGGCAGCCGCGACAACAGGCGCTCGCCATCGGCGTTCTGCATCACCCAGTTCTGGTCATAGCCGGACACGCGGTAGCGGTAGCGGTTGCCCATCGGGCTGGCATAGGACAGCAGGCGTGCCGAAATGATCAGGTCGCGATCGTCCGGGCCCAGCACCAGCGGCGCGTTGACGGGCAGCGACTGCTGGCCTTCGGCGTCATCGCGGCGTACCTGGATGTTGTCGATGACCAGCTGCGACGGCGGCAGCACGGTGTCTGCTGCATTCGGGTCGAATCCCACCAGGCCGGTCGCGGTGACCGCCAGTGCCCGGCCGCCGGCGCCGGCCACCGGTGGACGACCGCTGAATTCCTTGTCGGGAAGCCCGTCCCGCTCGCGGTACAGGCGCAGGCGGCGCTCGCGCGAATGCCAGCACACCAGGCCACGCGGGGTGGTTGCCCAGACCTGGCCGTCGCGGCCAAGGATGAGCCCGCCCACGGACGTCGGTGGCATGCCCTGGGCAGCCCCCACCCGCTCGCGCAGGGTCATGGACAGCCCGTCCCAGCGGTAGCGTTCCAGGCTGCCCTTGCGTGCGATCCAGACCTCATCCGGCCCGGACCAGGCCATGTCGTAGATGTTGCCGGGCGTGATGCCAGGCACCCGTTCGAAGCGGTTCTCCTGCCAGCGCAGCAGGCCCAGCGCGCCCATGTCGCCCATGATCCACAGCTGGCCGCGCGGGTCGAACAGCATCTGCTCGATCGGCACGTCGACCAGGCCGCGGCCGTCACCGATGCGGATGTCGTCAAGCAGGTTTCCCTGCGCGTCGCGGCGCTGCACCCCATAGTTCATGATCGACAGCCACAGATCGCCATTGGGTGCTTCACGGATCAGATCGATGCGTTGGCGGACATCCGAGCCGCCCCCCAGCTTCCACTCACGCAGCTGTCCGCTCCGCGGCTGGAACAGACCCAGCCTTCCCGCCCGCCCGAGCCAGAGCGCGCCATCGGCGCGTGGCAACACCGACCAGACCGCACCCACGCCGATCTGCTTTTCAGTGGCGATCTGGTGCAGGCGCCCCCCCGCGTCCAGCTGGTATACCCCGTGCGCCCCGGCGATGTAATAGTCGTTGCCGGCCGCGGCTGCCCCGAGCAGGTACACACTGTCCAGCGACTTGCCATCGAGCTGGTACCAGGTGGAGAAACGCTTCCAGTCCGGCGGGAGATAGGCCAGGCCCTGGCTGAGCATGGCCACCCACAGCCCCCCTTCGTGGTCCTGCAACATGTCCAGCACGCCGCTGCGTTCGGTCAGGAACCCACTGCCCGCATCGCCGGCCAGCAGGCGCAGCTGCGTTTCGTCGCCGCGGTACAGGCCGTCGGCCGTGCCCAGCCAGTACCCTCCGTCGCGGTCATGCACCACCGACGCGGCGCGCACATCGGCGCCGAGCGTCCACGGTGCCGGGCGGGCGCTGTCATCGGTGTCGATCCGGAACAGACCTCCCTCGGTACCGGCCCAGACGGTGCCATCCGGGTCGCGGGTCAACCGGAACACGCTTTCCCCCCCCAGCACCGCCGGGGCGATCCGGGTGAAGCCGCGCCCATCCCAGCGCGCCACGCCACTGCCGGTGCCCACCCACACACGTCCCTGCGGATCGGACAGCAGGCTGTAGATGGTGTCGTCGGGAAGCGCGGCAGGGTCGGCGGCGTTGGCCTGGTAGCGGACCAGCGTGCCATCCTCCTCCCGCCGGCAGATGCCATGGCTGTTGGTGCCGATCCACAATGCCTTGCCCGCATAGGCCAGTGACCAGAACTGTCCTTCGCATCGCCCGTCGAGGTCGGAGAAGCGTTCGAAGCGTTCGCGCCCAGGCCCGAGCATGCTCAGGCCAACGCCGTTGCTGCCCACCCAGACCCGATCCAGCGGATCGACCAGCAGCGTCTCGATCTCGTTGCCCGGCAACGAGCCGGGATCGTCGGGTTCATTGCGCCAGACCCGCAGGCCAACGCCATCGATGCGGGCCAGGCCATCATCGGTGGCCGCCCAGATGTAACCCTGCCGATCCTGCGCCAGCGCCAGCACCATGCGCGAGGGCATGCCTTCGGCGGCGCCAAGGCGGCGCATGCGCGGTGTTTCTGCCGATGTCCCTGCGGCCCATAACGCCGACGGCACCGTATACAACGCCAGTGCCAGCAGCACGATGCCTGCCCGCCAACCGCGCGTGCTCAACGCCATCGAGTTCTCCCTGTTGGCCGGGATTGTCACACAGTGCGCTGCACAACGCCCCGGTCGCACCCCGTTGGGCGCACCACGATCTGTTGCAGCCATGGTGCTGCCAGGCATCACGGACCAGCGCGTATGATCGGCCCAGCCCTGAACGGAGCCGGCCGTGACCAAGCGCCTGACCCTTGCCCTGCTGTTGTGTACCGCCCCGTGGGCGGTGAGCGCCGCGCCCGATACCTACCGCCTCGACCCGGTGCATACGCGGGTCCTGTTCGCGGTCGAGCACGCGGGTTTCTCGCAGGCACTGGGCACGGTATCGGGCAGCGAAGGCCGCCTCTCCTTCGATCCCGACGACTGGAGCAGCGCCACGCTCACGGTCAGCGTGCCGCTGCAACGGCTTGACCTGGGCGATGACAAATGGAACAAGGCCGCGCTGGCGCGCAACCTGCTCGACGCCGAACGCCATCCCGAGGCCCGCTTCGTCTCCACCCGCATCGAACCGGTCGATGCCACCCATGCACGGGTCATCGGTGAGCTGACCCTGCGTGGCGTCAGCCATGAAGTCACGCTCGATGTCACGCTCAACGCAGTCAAGCGCCACCCGATGCCGCCGTTCCGCCGCACTGCGGGTTTTTCCGCCACCGCCACGCTGAGCCGCAGCGCATTCGGCGTGGATGCCTGGCCGTCGATGATCGGCGACCAGGTACAGCTGCGCATCGAAGCAGAAGCCCTGCGCGACCGCAGTGCCACCGATCCGCAGGACACACCGTCCGTCGACGCGCCGGGAACTCCCGAACCTATCGACGACTCCGACATTCCATCTTCTTCGCCAGCCCGGAAGCGCTCGCCATGACCACCCGAAACACCCGTGACCGCTGGGGCGGTGTCAGCCAGGGCCTGCACTGGCTGATCGCGCTGCTCATCCTCGTGCTCGGCATCGTTGGCCTGACCATGGGCGAACTGCCACGTACCCCGAAGTATTTCTGGGTGTACACCGCGCACAAATCGCTGGGCATCACCGTGCTGGCATTGGTGGCGCTGCGCCTGGGCTGGCGCCTGTATGCCGGCGCGCCCGAGCCGGTGCCCGGCACGCCGACCTGGCAGGAACGAATCGCCTCGGCCACGCACTGGCTGCTGTACGTGCTGATGTTCGCGCTGCCGCTGTCCGGCTGGATCTACGATTCGGCCAGCGGCCTGCGCCCGTTCCGCTGGTTCGGGCTGGTCGACGTGCCCAAGCTGGTTGCCCCCAACCCGGGCGCGCGCGACATCTCCCACGCCATCCATGAGTGGGGCTTCTGGCTGCTGATCGCCGTGGTGGTCGCCCACGCCGGCGCCGCCCTGTACCACCATCTTTTCCAACGCGATGCCACGCTTGCGCGCATGCTGCCGCAGGGCTGGCTCGCCTCCCCCCAGAAGGATTGACGATGAACATCAAGCTCACCTCCCCCGCCGCTGTGGCTGCCGCGCTGGCCGGCCTGATGGCCACCGCCCCGGTGCTGGCCGCCGACTACGTGCAGGTCCCGGGCGCCGGCTCCCACCTGGCCTTCGCCACCAAGTACGACGGCGAAGTATTCGCCGGCAGCTTCCCGGGCTTCTTGACCAAGGTCAGCTTCGATCCGGCCAACCCGGCCGCCGGTACGCTGGACGTGACCATTCCGCTGGCCGGGGCAAAGTCCGGCAACAGCGACCGCGATTCCACCCTGCAGGGTGAGGAGTTCTTCAACGTGGCCAAGTTCGCCACCGCGACGTACACCGCCAAGGGCTTCACCAAGACCGGTGACAACAAGTACGTGGCCAATGGCACGCTGGAGCTGCGCGGGGTGAGCAAGCCGGTCACCTTCACGTTTGAATGGAAGCCCGGTGCCAACCCGGTGCTGACCGGCAAGGCCACGGTCAAGCGCCTGGACTTCGGCGTGGGTGAAGGTGACTGGAAGGACACCAAGACCATTCCGGACGACACCGCAATCAGCACCGTGGTGAAGCTGCAGGCGAAGTAACCGCCTCGGCGGTGTGGCAATCGGGGGTGCCGGCCAACGGCCGGCGCTACCGGGGTCCGGCCATCCACGCCGACAGGGTGGCGGCATCGAAGGGCCAGTCCAGCTCCCGGCCCTGCCCATCGCACAGCAC
>NZ_JASCOP010000166.1:0-7023 GCF_029959395.1 Stenotrophomonas sp. PS02300 | reverse complement strand
CACGCCTTCCACCCCCACCGTGGCGGCCTGCGCGCGCAGGCGGGCGAAGGCCGCCTCGATCGGCGCCAGCGACAGCGTCACCCCGGCCGCCGCGGCGGCCAGCTCCGGGGCCAGCGGCAGCGGCAACGCGTAGGGGTTGAGGTCGGCATAGGCCGGGGCCGGGTCGCTGGCGGCCAGCAGTGCGGTGGCATCCTCGTTGCGCAGCCCCTCGGCGGTCTGCTCGCAGCCGCTGGCCACCGGCTTCATGCCCACCGCGCGGCGGCCGCGCTGGCGCAGCGCGTGCAGCAGGGCGCAGCTGCTGAAGGTCTTGCCGATACCGGTGTCGGTACCGGTGACGTAGAACGCGGCAGGGAAGGCAGGGGACGACATGGCCGGACCGATGAACAGGGGCACCCATTATCAGCGTTCCGCCGCCGGTGGGTCCGGCTGACGGCCGCGCTTGCTAGACTGCGGCCATGTTCGATACTTCCACGCTCACCGGCAGCAAGCCGGAACAGTACGGCCAGCTGCTGGCCCAGGCCCGCGCCCTGGTGCACGGTGAACGCGACCGCATTGCCAATGCCGCCAACCTGTCCGCGCTGGTCTACCACGCGCTGCCGCAGCTGAACTGGGTGGGTTTCTACCTCTTCGACGGCACCGAACTGGTGGTCGGCCCGTTCCAGGGCCTACCGGCCTGCGTGCGCATTCCGCTGGACAAGGGCGTGTGCGGCGCGGCCGCCTCGCAGCGGGTGACCCAGCGCATCGAAGACGTGGACGCGTTCCCGGGCCATATCGCCTGCGATTCGGCCTCGCGCTCGGAACTGGTGGTGCCGCTGGTCCACGGCGACACCCTGATCGGCGTGTTCGACCTGGACAGCCCGGTGCTGGCCCGCTTTGATGCCGACGACCAGGCCGGGCTGGAAGCCATTGCCGCGGTGTTCGTCGAGGCCCTGGGATGAGCACCAAGCTGCGCAACATCGGCCCCAAGAGCGCGGCCTGGCTGCGCCAGGTCGGTCTGCGCACCGCCGAAGACCTGGCCGCGGCCGGGTCGGTGGGCGCGTTCGTGAAGGTACGCCGCGCCGGCTTCAAACCCAGCCTCAACCTGCTCTATTCGCTCGAAGGCGCGCTGCAGGACTGCCACTGGCAGGAACTGCCCGAAGCGCGCCGCGCCGAGCTGGTGGCCGAATACGACGCGATCATCGCCGACAAGCCGCTGAAGAAGGCGCCGCCGGCGTCGGGCCCGGTGTATGACCGCACCGTGGCCAACGATGACGAAGGCGACGAAGCACCCTTCGAATTGGACAACGAAGACCGGACGTAGAGCCACGCCGCGCCGAGTGATCGTCGGGCGCCAGTTCGCCCAACGCGTCGCCACGCGCCCGTGGCTGGCCGCATCGCCACGGAACACGCTTGGTAGCGTGGCTGCGCGCGGTGCCAGGTTCAGTCAGCCACGCAGGGCGTGGCTCTACGCAGCTCCAGCAGCTCGCCCCACAGCTCGCCCTCTTCCCGCTCCACCCGCAGCTGCAGCCGCGTACCGTGGTCGATGCGCAGCGCCCAGCACATCGCCATCGGCAGCCCGCACACCTGCGACAGCACCATCCGCAGCGGGCCACCATGGCTGACGATCAGCGTCGGCACCGGCTCGGGCTCATCCAGCAACCGATGCAATGCGCGCGCAATGCGGCGCTCGAAGTGGCCCCAGCTTTCGCCATGCGGCGGCGGGTTCGCATGCGGGTCCAGGTGGAATGCCTGCAGCGCGTGCATCGGCAGCGCCTCCAGCGGCTGGCCATCCCAGTCGCCGAAATCCAGCTCCTCCCACTCCTCGTCCGCGATCACCTCCAGCCCGCGCGGCAGCGCCAGCGCATGGGCGGTGTCCAGCGCACGCTGGCGCGGTGAACTCAGCACGCGCTGCCACTGCAGGTCGGCATGGCGCGCGCAGATCAGATCGGTGCCCTGCACGTCCAACGGCGGATCGGTGCGTCCATCCAGGTGGTCGTCGCGGCCGGTGGCGGCGTGCCGGATCAGGTCCAGGATCATAGGTACTGCAACCACGTCAAAAAGCGAGGCGCATTCTAACCGGTGGCGTCGCACCGCCCCGGCCTGGCACTGCGCCGGCGGCCGGGCTTTGCTCTACACTGCGCGCACTTTCAGGTGACCTGCGGCGCAAGCCGGCAGGTTGAAACGGGAAGCCGGTGACGCAACAGGTCCTGCCTGCTGCCATTCCGGCGCTGCCCCCGCAACGGTAAGCGTGGAAGCCAGGCAACATGCCACTGTGCGCAAGCATGGGAAGGCGCCTGGTGCGATGGTCCGCCATCGGCCCGCGAGCCCGGAGACCGGCCTGGAAGACGACTGGTTGCGATGCGGCGGGCATGGCGGCGGCAAGCGGCGCCGTGCCTGCGCCCGCCCACCGTCCCTGCCTCCGTTGACCGCCTCCCCCACCCTTGCCGCGCGGGCGTGCGCGGTGTTTGGAGTCAACGATGAAGCTGCAGATCCGCCTTCTTTCCCTCGCCGTGCTGTCGGCGCTGCCCCTCGTGGCCGCCGCACAGGACGAGGCCACCGCACTGGACCAGGTGCTGGTCACCGCCACGCGTACCCCGATCGCCCTGCAGGACAGCATCTCGCCGGCGCAGGTGATCGACCGCGCCGAGATCGAGCGCAGCCAGGCGCCCTCGCTGCAGGACCTGCTGCGCGGCCGCGCCGGCATCAACCTCAACAACAGCGGCGGGCTGGGCAAGCAGAGCTCGCTGTTCCTGCGCGGCACCAACTCGGCCCACACCCTGGTGCTGGTCGATGGCGTGCGCATCAACACCGGCGACCTCGGCCTGGCCATGCTGCAGGACCTGCCGCTGGCGCAGATCGAGCGCGTGGAAATCGTGCGCGGCCCGCAGTCCAGCCTGTATGGCGCGGACGCGATCGGCGGCGTGATCCAGATCTTCACCCGCCGCAATGCCGGCGACTTCGCCCCGCACCTGCAGCTGGGCGGCGGCAGCAATGGCCTGCGCGAAGCCAGCGGCGGCTTCGGTGGCACCGGCAAGCGCGGCTGGTTTGGCACCGACATCGCCTACCAGCACACCGACGGCATCAATTCCTGCAACGGTGATCCGGTCACCTTCGCCGGCTGCGGCGCCAACGAACCCGACCGCGACGGGTACCGCAACCTATCGATGAGCCTGCGCGGCGGCTACACGCTGACCGACACCCTCAGCGTCGAAGGCACCGCCCTGCGCGCCGAAGGCGAGAACCACTACGACGGCTACTACAACTACTCCGAGACGCTGCAGCAGGTGCTGGGCGGCAAGGTCCGCTACACCCCGGGCGAGCGCTTCACCCTGACCGCCAACGTCGGCCGCGCCGACAACGAATCCGACAACTACAACGGCGACACCTGGCTCGGTGCGGCGCAGACCCACCGCGACAGCGCCTCGGTGCAGGCCGACGTGGGCCTCGCCGACGGCCAGCTGCTCAGCGCCGGCGTCGACTGGAGCCAGGACAACCTCGACGGCAGCAGCGCGGGTTACCTGGTCGACAGCCGCGACAACACCGGCGTGTTCGTGCAGTACCAGGGCCGCTTCGGCGCGCACCACCTGCAGGCCAGCGTGCGCAACGACGACAACGAACAGTTCGGCAACCACACCACCGGCAGCCTCGGCTGGGGCATGGAACTGGGCGGCGGCTTCCGCCTCAACGCCAGCTATGGCACCGCGTTCAAGGCACCGACCTTCAGCGACCTGTACGACCCGTGGAGCGGCGTGCCCGGGCTGGACCCGGAGAAGTCCAAAAGTGCCAACCTCGGCATCGCCCAGCAGGGCGACAGCTGGCGCTGGGGCCTGGATGTGTATGAAACCCGCATCGATGACCTGATCACCTACGACGCCACCACCTTCATGATGTCGCAGGTGGAAAAGGCACGGATCCGTGGCGCCGAGCTGACCGGCTCGCTGACCGTGGCCGGGTTCGACCTCAGCGCGCAGCTGAGCCACACCGACCCGCGCAACCGCACCGACGGCAGCGCCCAGTTCGACAACTGGCTCGCCCGCCGCGCGCAGGACACCGCGCGCCTGGACATCGACCGCCGCTTCGGTGGCTTCCGCGCCGGCGTCACCGCGTTCGGCGCCGGCAAGCGTTACGACAACGCCGACAACAGCGTGCGCCTGGCCGGCTACGGCACGCTGGACCTGCGCCTGGAATACGCGCTCAGCCGCGACTGGTCGGTGCTGGGCCGGGTCAGCAACGTGTTCGACCGCGACTATGAAACGGTGGCCTGGTACAACCAGCCGGGCCGCGAGTACCGCCTGAGCGTGCGTTACCAGCCGAAATGACATGGCGTGGGGCACGACCAACGGTATGACCGGCGTCCTGCCGGTCACCCTGCGGGCCGTCGCCTTGCGACGTTGAGAACGGCTCCTGCCGTTCTCTGCGTGCCCTACCGCGTGTGGGGGCACACGTTACAACCCCGGCAACGCCCGCAGGTCATCCACCACCGCCACTGCGTCCACCGTATCCAGATCCAACCCACGCGGATACCCATAGCGGACCAGCGCCACCGGCATGCCCGCGTCCACCGCGGCGCGGTAATCGGTGATCGAATCACCCACCATCAACGCGTCACCCGGCGCGACCTTGAACGCCTCGGCGATATGCCGCAGCGGCACGCCGCTGGGCTTGCGCTCGGGCAGTGAATCGCCACCCAGCACCATCGCGAAGAACTCCTGCACGCCCAGGTGCGCCAACAGCGGCGCCACCATCGCCGACGGCTTGTTGGTGCAGATCGCCATCACCACCTCGCGCTCGCGCAGCGCCTGCAACGCCGGCACCACCCCGTCGAACAATCGCGGGCTGCGCAGCAGGCATTCCTCGTAATGGCGCATGAAACCGGGCATCACCCGATCCAGGTCGATGTCACTGCGTGCCGCAGTAAACGCCTGCTCCACCAGCCGGCGAACGCCATCGCCGATCCAGGTCAGCACGGTAGCTTCGGGCACGCGCGGCAGCTGCCAGTCTTCCAACGTGCGGTTGAGCGCCTCGGCGATATCGGCCGCGCTGTCGACCAGCGTGCCGTCCAGATCAAAGATCACCAGCGGGTAGGGATACGTCAAGGGAAGGATCGCTTCTACAACATGTGGGGATGCTGATTGTAGAGCCACGCCCTGCGTGGCTGCGTGCAGCCCGGCACCGCGCGGGATCAGATCCGCGCGAGGAACTCTTCCCCCGCAAACCGCTCCACCAGGAAATCCAAAAAGCTGCGCATCAACGCCGGCAGCTGCCGCCGCGACGCATACACCGCATGGATGCCCATCTCCTCCACCTGGTACTCCGGCAACACCTCCACCAGCTCACCCGAACGCAGCAGCGGCGCGATCTGGTACGTCGGCAACATCGCAATGCCCGCCCCCGCCCGCACCGCCTCCAGCAACAACGATGCCTCATTGGCACTGATGTTGCCGCCCACCGCCACCGAAATCGCACGCCCATGCCGCTGCAACTGCCACACGCTCTTCCCCACATAGTGATGGGTAAGACAGTTGTGCCCCGCCAACGCATCGGCACTGGCCGGCGTGCCCCGCTCAGCCAGGTACGAAGGCGCCGCGCACAGCACCGACCGGCACGGCGCCAGCCACCGCGCGATCAGGCTCGGATCGATCGCCCGCGAAATCCGCACCGCCACATCCACCCGCTCCTCCACCAGGTTCACCACCCGGTCCACCAGCAACAGCTCCACCCGCGTCAGCGGGTGCCGCCGCACGAATTCCGCCACCGCCGCCGCCAGGTGCAGCTGCCCGAACGACACACTCGCCGTCACCCGCAACAGCCCATGCGGCTCCGGGTTGTCGCTGGCCACCTCGCCCTGCAGCTCATCCCCGATGGCCAGTATCTGCCGGAACCGCAGCAGCGCCGCCTCCCCCGGCCCGGTCAGGCTGATCCGCCGCGTGGTCCGGTGCAGCAGCCGCGCCCCCAGCCACGTTTCCACCTCCGCCAGGTACCGCGTCACCATCGC
Organism: Stenotrophomonas sp. PS02300; assembly: GCF_029959395.1. Lineage (NCBI taxonomy): Bacteria > Pseudomonadati > Pseudomonadota > Gammaproteobacteria > Lysobacterales > Lysobacteraceae > Stenotrophomonas > Stenotrophomonas sp. PS02300. The sequence continues at coordinate 1,049 of NZ_JASCOP010000166.1, read as the reverse complement.
CCGCGACATGTCCAACGCCTCCGCCGCAGCGGTCAGGCTGCCGCGCTCGGCCACCTCCACGAACACATGCATCGCCGTCAGCCGGTCCATTTGATCGATCCGCGCAACAAATTAGGCCGTTATACGCGGTTTTTCGTCCGCTTTCAGGCGCATATGCTGGCCTTCCTCCCTCAACGGACCCTGCCCCATGAAGATCGCCCTCATCGGTGCCACCGGCAACATCGGCCGTGAAATCACCCGCCAGGCCCTGGCCCGCGGCCACCAGGTCACCGCCATCGTCCGCCGCGACAGCGGCCTGCCGGCCGAACTCGATGGCGCCCAGCTCGCCGTCGCCGCCCTCGACGACACCGACGCCCTGGCCGCCGTGATCGCCGGCCACCACGTCCTGGCCAGCGCCTTCGGCCCGCGCCCCGGCGATGACCCGGCCACCGTCACCACCGTCACCGCCGAACTGGTCAAGGCCGCCCGCCAGGCCGGCGTGCCGCGCTTCCTGATGGTCGGCGGCGCCGGCACCCTGGAAGTCGCCCCCGGCGTGCAGCTGGTCGATACCGAAGGCTTCCCCGATGCGTACAAGCCCGTTGCCCTGGCTGCGCGCCAAGCGTTCAACCTGCTGCAGAAGGTGGATGACCTGGACTGGACGTTCTATTCGCCGGCGGCCGAAATCGGCCCGGGGCCGCAGAAGGGTGGTTTCCGTACCCAGGCCAAGCAGTTCCTGGTTGGCGCCGATGGCCACAGCCGGATCAGTTACGCCGACTACGCCGATGCGTTCGTGAGTGAGATCGAGAAGCCGCAGTACGTGCGGACGATTGCGACCGTGGCGTATTGATCGAGAGTGGTGATGCGCGGCGTGGGGGATTTTCATGCCCCACCGCGCGTTGCATTGCCATCGGCGGTCGATCGGGATGCGACCCTACCGGCGCTGCGACCCGCTGTTTCCTTCGGTGCCAGCCCGACTTGGGCGGGCCGGCGGGGGCGGGTTGGCGGGACTGTAGAAAACATGGATGTTTTCTACAAGCCCCCAAGGATGGGTTTACGGCGTGTCCCGCCAA